>NZ_JAMYMV010000046.1:0-54863 GCF_040318715.1 Mesorhizobium sp. M1050
CCAAAACATCTTGCAAGCCCATCCTCTCGACAAACCCATCGCCAGCAAGATGCGAAGAGCCAGATGGAACAGAGACTTCCTCTTCAAGCTCTTTACTCATATGCGATAGCCCTGCCCGCAAGGGGGATCGGATGTCGCCCTGGTTTTCGCCAATCGCCGGCGCAAACGTTAGACACAAAAAAGGCGGCGCCAGTTTCCTGACGCCGCCGTTGTTTCATTGCCGATATCGGCTTTACGCCGCCGGTTGGGCTTCGATGGTGCGCAGCGCCTGGGTCTGACGCTTGGCGGCGGCCTTGACCGCATCCTGCACCTTCTCAAAGGCGCGCACCTCGATCTGGCGCACGCGCTCGCGGCTGATGTCGAACTCGGACGACAGCTCTTCCAGCGTCAGCGGCTCCTCGGCGAGGCGACGGGCCTCGAAGATGCGCCGCTCGCGCTCGTTGAGCACGGCAAGGGCGCCCGACAGCATGCCGCGCCGGTTCTCCAACTCGTCCTGCTCGATCAGCATCTCTTCCTGGCTTTCGTGGTCGTCGACCAGCCAGTCCTGCCATTCGCCGGACTCACCTTCGCTCGCCCGGATCGGGGCATTGAGCGAGGCGTCGCCCGACAGGCGGCGGTTCATCGACACCACTTCGGCTTCGGAAACGTTCAGCCTGGTGGCGATCTCGGCAATCTGGTCGGGCTTCAAGTCGCCGTCATCGAGCGCCTGGATCTTGCCCTTCACCTTGCGCAGGTTGAAGAACAGGCGCTTCTGGTTGGCGGTCGTGCCCATCTTGACCAGGCTCCACGAGCGCAGGATGTACTCCTGGATCGAGGCCTTGATCCACCACATGGCATAGGTCGCGAGGCGGAAGCCACGCTCCGGTTCGAATTTCTTGACGGCCTGCATCAGGCCGACATTGCCTTCCGAAATCACTTCGCCGATCGGCAGACCGTAGCCGCGATAGCCCATGGCGATCTTGGCGACGAGCCTGAGGTGACTGGTGACGAGCTTGTGCGCAGCGGTGGTGTCCTCATGCTCGGCGTAACGCTTGGCGAGCATGTACTCTTCCTGCGGCTGCAGCATGGGAAAGCGACGGATTTCTTCCAGGTAGCGGCTGAGGCCGCCTTCGCCGGAAACGATACTGGGTAATGATTGGGCCATGATAGCGCCCCCTCTCTATTGGAGTGATGCCCCCGAAACGCGGCGGGCATATGGCGCGAGCACCAAACGGCTCGCTCGCGACGTCAGTGGTTATACAGGAACAAAACCAGAAAAGACAGGCATTTGTTCAACGCGAAACAGTGTGTCACGTTAAAGTGAACAATGTCACTCAAGTTTTCTGGAGCAGGTTCAGAGCGTGCGAAAGCCGCATACGAGTTCCTCCATGTCCCTCGGTATAGGCGCTTCGAACCTCATCGACAGATGGGTACTCGGGTGGCGAAATGCAAGGAGCCAGGCGTGCAAAGCTTGCCGGGGAAAGGTCTTGACCTGACTTTTCAGCGGTTCGGGCAGCCGGTTGGCCTTGGTGCGGAAGGCCTGACCATAGTCTGGATCGCCGATCACGGGATGGCCGATATGCGCCATGTGGACGCGGATCTGGTGGGTGCGGCCGGTTTCGAGCCGGCACTCGACCAGACTTGCCGTGGCGAATTCCTGCTGTGTCTCGCCGAAGCGCTCCTGGACGGCAAAGTGGGTAACCGCATGGCGGGCATCGTCGCGTCCTTCCGGCACCACGGCACGGCGCACGCGATCGGCGGCGCGGCCGAGCGGCGCATCGACCTTTCCGGTCGGCCTCTGCGGTATGCCCCAAACCAGTGCCAGATAGGCACGTTCGAGATCGCCGGTCAGGCCGTGATCGGCGAAGGCTTCGGACAGCGACTTGTGGGCGCGGTCGGTCTTGGCGATCACCATGACGCCGCTGGTCTCCTTGTCGAGGCGGTGCACGATGCCCGGCCGGCGCACGCCGCCGATGCCGGAAAGGCTGTCGCCACAGTGATGGATCAGCGCATTGACCAGCGTGCCGGTCCAGTTGCCGGCGCCGGGATGCACGACAAGCCCCGCCGGCTTGTTGATGACGATCAGTTCGTCGTCCTCATAGAGCACATCAAGCGCGATGTTTTCGCCTTGCGGCTCCGCCGGTTCCGGCTCTGGCATGACGACCGACACGCTTTCACCCGGCGTCATCTTGCGCTTGGTTTCGTCGACCGGTTTGCCGTCGACGCTGACCGCGCCCTGCCTGATCAGCATCTGCACGCGGCTGCGCGACATGTCCCGGCCGAGGCTTGCCGCCAGCCACTGGTCGAGGCGTTGACCCGCCGCATCCGCGCCCGCCACCAGCACGGTGGGTGCCGCCTCTATCAATTCAGGGGCCTCTTCGCTATGAGCGCTCATCGAAAACCGTTCCGGAATGTTCTGCTATGGCCATCGCCGAGGAAGACCAGGAAAAGCCGCTCGACCCCGAGGTCGAAAAGGTGCGCAGGAAACTCGTCCGCTTCGTCGGGATCAATCTCGGCCTGCTGTTCCTCGCCCTTATGGTGGTGATCGGCGCCCTTGTCTACAAAGCGCGCAACGCACCGCCGGCGAACCCGCCGCTGGCTGGCGATGTCCAGACCCCCGCCGGCGAACCGATCAACGGCGATATCGTGCTGCCGGTTGGTGCCAAGGTGATCAGCCAGTCGCTGTCCGGCAATCGAGTCTCCATCGATGCCGAGCTAGCCGACGGCAGCCGCACGATCTTCGTCTACGACATCACCGAGCGCCGCCTGATCGGGCGCTTTGCGATCCGAAACAAATGAGCGGCAGTAACGATCAGCAAGCCTCAGGCATGACCGGGTTCGCTGAACACCGCCGCGTCGCGACCGTTGCCCTGGTCGTCGCCGATTATGACGCGGCGATTGACTGGTATGTCGAGCGGCTGGGCTTTCTGCTCATCGAGGACATCGATCTCGGCGGCGGCAAGCGCTGGGTCACAGTGGCGCCGGCCAACGGACAAGGTGCCAAGCTGCTGCTGGCCGAGGCTTCCGACGAGGCACAGAGTAGAAGCATCGGCAACCAGACCGGCGGGCGGGTCTTCCTGTTCCTCGAAACCGACGATTTTGCCCGCGACCATGCAGCGATGCTGGAGAAGGGCGTCGAATTCCGCGAAGCGCCGCGCGTTGAGGCCTACGGCACGGTGGCCGTTTTCGCCGATCTCCACGGCAATCTCTGGGACCTGATCGAGCCGAAACGATAGCGCTGGGACCGGTTTTTTCTGCAATGCGCTAAAGCGGCCGAACCCCAGTTGCTTTTTCCAAGCCGTCAGCCTATATCGCCGGTTCTTGAACGCGCCCATCGTCTAGCGGTCAGGACACCGCCCTCTCACGGCGGGAACAGGGGTTCGATTCCCCTTGGGCGTACCAAGGATTTCAATAAATTTTGCAGCATGCCGTCGCTCCATCCCGAGCGCCCCACCATGTGGCCGCAACCTTGAAGAGCTGGATGGCACCCGCGGCTCCAGTCTTCATTTCATTTCTCTGGCAAATATTAACGGACTCGCAACCGAGAACCTTAACTGCCCCGCAACTCGCAGGGGGTATATTAGTGTTGCCTTTAGTAGCGCAGGAGATTGAAATGCGGAAAATAATCTACCGTTTCGCCGGGGACGAGTCTGGCGCGACCGCGATCGAGTATGGCCTAATCGCGGCTCTTATCGCGCTGGCGATCATCACCGGCGCCGGCGCGCTGGGCAATTCGCTCAACGGCATGTTCACGAATATCGGCACGACGGTTAACAGCAGCGGTTCGTAAGTCGGGTACACCTTTCCGTTCGACCGCACCGGCTGGATATCCCGATTTCGACCTCCAAATGCGTAGCGTGTAACGCCAATATCCGGTCGCAGCACGCTACTTTCTGTGCTGGCGACGCCGGGCAAGTCCCGCAGCGGGGCCCGCAAATCTTCCTCACCGCGCAAGTGCTGACGGCTAGCCGGCCCGCATTACCCTTTGCGTCGCCACTTTCGTCGCTTCTGGCGCAGCAGGGCCGATTGCTTTAGCATCGCATCATGGATCCTGGGGCACGGCTCCGCCGACGCCGAGAACGCCGGGTGCCGGGCAGATCCGGACGGGCGGTCGATGCCACGGGGAGAAGGCCAATGCAGAAACTGCAATCGCAGGGCGTTCATCACATCACGCTGGTCGGCGCAGGGCGCCAGACCTCGATTGATTTCTGGGAAGGCGTGCTCGGCATGCCGTTCATCTTCGAGCAGCCCAACCTCGACAAGGCGAGCGAAAGCCATCTCTATTTCGATCCGGGCGACGGCCGGCTGATCACTATCTTCACCGATGAGAGCCGCGTGCCGGAGAAACGGCGCACGCCGACCGATCCGGGTTGCGTCCACCACATCGCCTTTTCGGTGTCGCGCGTCACTTTCCTGCAGGCGGTCGCCCGGCTCGACGCGCGCGCCATCAAGCACAGCGGCGTCAAGGACCGCGGCTTCATGGATTCGATCTATTTCGAGGATCCGCTCGGCCTGCTGATCGAACTGGCCGCCTACCGCTTTGAGCCGCCGGCCGGCTTCACCCATGCCGACGTGCTGATGGAAGCGCACAGGCTGCGTGTCGCGCGCGGCGACTACAACATCGCGGAAGTGCACCTCGCCGATGCGATCCAGTCGCTCGTCGAGCGTTCCCGCGCAACCTTGTCGGAAGACCGGGCACCGAAGAACCCATACTGAACAGACCAGAGGGAGGAACATATGGCCAAGACAGCGACGAACAATGCCAGGAAACCCGCGGCCAAAGCGGCCGCCAAGCCGACTGCAAAAGCTGCGGCAAAGCCAGCGGCCAAGCCAACTGCCAAGCCCGCCGTCAAGGCGACGGCAAAAGCCGCCCCAAGAGCCAAAGCGAAGCTAGCGAAGAGGCCTGGCGTGAAGCTCAGCATGCTGAAGCCCAGCGTCAACAACATGACGGTTCGGGTGTTTGCGCGCGCGGCCGGGCTGGATGCCGCCGAGACCGATGCCTGGGGTCAGACCCGCTCACCGGAATTCATGGCGCGAAACCCCGCCCATTTAACGCCGATGATCGAGGACAAGGGCCTCCCCAGGGGCGTGTTGTGGGAAAGCTGCGCGATCATGCAATACCTCTCCAACAAGCACGGGCTGGAGAAGTTCTATCCGAAGGCGCCGGCCAAGCGGGCGATGATCGATAGCGCCATGTTCTACCTGGTTGGTACGCTCTACCCCTATGTGGCGCGCGCCACCTATCCGTTTCTCGGTTTTCCGCAATATGCCGGCGAGGTCGGTCACAGCGATGCCCACCCGGACAAGAAGTCCGAAGCCCAGAAGGCCGCGATGGCCGCGATCGCCGAGCCGCTGGAAGTCTTTCACAGCTTCTTCAGGGACGGCAAGCCGTTCATCGGCGGCAAGAATCCATCCATCGCCGACATCCGCCTGGCGGCGACACTCGAATTCCTGGCCGTCATCGACTACGTCCTGCCCAAATGGGCGAAGGACTACGTGGCGGCGATCGAGAAGAAGCTCGGCAATGCCTATAGCGAGCCGGCCGGCGACGTGCGCGGTTACATCGCCTATGTGAAGTCGCAGGCCAAGGTCCAAGGTTAGGGATTCGTTAACCAAAGCCCTGTCTACTGCCAGCAATTCACCCCGCGACCACGGATGTACTGGCGCCGAGTGGAAGGAAAGGTCGGCGCAACGCCGGCCTTTTTGCTTTCGTGCGCCATCGCCGCGCGATCTAGCCGCGATCAGGCCACACGAGCCTCGGTGTCGCATTTTTGGCGTCAACTTTTTGCCGACAGATATTGTCATCGCTTGCTTTGGCCCTACCATCCATTTTGGCAGTCCGGCATGGATTGTCGGTCAGGCGTGAGATGAGGGCTGGCGATGAATAGCGTTGCGAGGTGGCTTGCCGCTGCGGGCATGATGCTGGCGAGCGCCGTTCATTCTTCAAATGCGGCTGAACTCAACACCATGAACGATGTCGGGACCGCGATCCAGGCATGCTGGACACCACCGGCGGACGCCGGAACCGCCAGCGTAACCTTGAGCTTCAGCTTCAAGCGGGACGGCACGCTGATCGGCCCACCGAGGCCGACGGCCGTCAAGGTGGAAGGCGATGCCAAGGCGAAAAACTCGTTTGTCGACGCCGCAACAACGGCCTTGCAGAACTGTCTGCCGCTGACGCTTTCGCCGAAGCTGGCGCAAGGAATTGCCGGCAAAGTGTTCACGTTGCAGTTCTCTTCTCCCAAGTGAGCCTGCAATCAGCGCACGCCGCTGTGCCGTAGCGGTGCGCACAGTTAATCCCATGCCGGCTTAGTGGTGGCTGCGCCTTGCTTCGGCATGCCGGGCAAGGTCAGGCGTTTCGAAGACATAGTCGTTCCAAGCCGACTCCGGAACCCGGCCGGCCAGATAGCATTCCAGCAACAAGCTTTGCTCGGGGTTGAGAGGCCTTGGCTCCAGCCCCAGCGAGTGAAACAGATTTCTTGTCAGGTCCGAGACCGTGAAGTGGATCGACATCTGCGTTCTCCTTAGGCCATTCAACTCCGAAGACGGGGCAAAGGTTTCAAGACCAACCGGCGGCAACGGCGGTTTATCACGGGCTCCTCGCGCCGCAGGCCTTCGACGATCGTTGCCACCCCTACGCGCTGAGCGAACGCCAGCCTTGAAACCGACCAGATGGCCCCACTCGACACGCGCGAGCCCTACACCGAGGTGCCGGCGGCCATCAGATACCGCGTGAATTTCAAGGCTTGCGACTGTCAAACGCTATTGCAGCGAACCCTGTTGCGATCCGGAACAGAGAGGCGTTCACAGCGTTGTGATCGACATCAGCCAGGAGAAACGCCATGGCCACGTTCAGGGAAATGCGGGTGCTGGAGATCGTCGAAGACGACTCCCTGACCACCGAACAGAAAATCGCTGAACTGCGCGAGATCGAATCCGAGGCGCGCGGGCTGCAGCGGGCGGCCACGGAGAGCCCGATGGACGACGATGATGGCTGGCAGGACGATTTGCGTCAGGTTCGTCTTGCACTCGACAAGCTCGGTGCGAAACAGCCGAAAAAGGGTGCAGCCTCGCTGTGAGGCAGTTCGCCCAAGCTATTTGCCGATCGCTTGTTGTTTGAAAGCGATCTAAAGCGCGTCGCGGTTGAACGGATTCAGGCGACGCGCTTTAGGTATTGTTTTTATGCATGTCGTTTTCCCAAAACCGAGGTCACTTTTGGGCGACATGCATTAGTCGCAGACCATGCGAGCTCTCTTGCCGGGTTCGCTGACGTTCCTGCATACCAGCGGCTTCGCCGGGGTAGACAGGGAGGCTGACGCGGGCAGGCTCGTCTGGTGCCGTCTCGGCGCGGCATGCGTCATCACTTTGCGGTCGGAAAATCGCCTCGACGGTTGTGGCGCCACCGGAAAGGCACTGTTCTCGACCTCGGAAGGCCCGTAGTCGACATTCGGGGGTGGCCGGTCCCAGAATCGCCGGACATCGAGCGGCCTCGGGATGACGACGGTGCCATCATAACTGCGCGAGCAGCCGCTGCCCAAAAGCAGCGCCAGCCCCATGAAAAAAGGCACGATCCATCCAGACATCAGCATTACCCCTGCTAGCGCTTATATAACGGCTTCAGTCCCGCCGACAACCGGATGGAACAACGCACTCGCGTCGACCAATTTGTCCGACGAATCCGTTATGGTTAGCGGATCGTTAATGCTTATCGGGCACATTCCGCCGACGAACCGCGGAGGAGGGTTCGGCCTTGGGTTGTCGGGGTGGGATTGCATGGCGGAAGCGGACGAAACAACCGGCGCGCGCGGCATGCGTGGACCTCGCAAACCCACAGCGCGTGGCGACGATGCATCATCGCCCGCCACTGGTATGGATTCGGTCGACGTGCTTCGCCAACTGGTCGAAGCCGGTTCGGACTGGGTCTGGGAGATCGATGCCGAACTGCGCTTCTCCTGGCTCTCGCAAAACTACCAGGCAGCCACCGGCCTCGATCCGGCAAACGTGCTTGGCCGCTTTCGCTTCGACTTCCTCAACCAGGTTCTGAACGGCGACCGCAGCGGCGCCGCCCATCTGGAGGATCTGCAGGCGCACCGGCCGTTTCGCGACTTCGTCTATGAACTGAAAGGTGGCAGCGCCGACTGCCGCTGGGTTTTGACATCAGGCTTTCCAAGGTTCGACGGCGAGGGTAAATTCATCGGTTATCGCGGCATCGGCCGCAATGTCACGGCACTGGCCGGTGCCTTCCAAACCCCGTGGCAGGGACCATCGGCGAGCGGCGAACTCGAGCAGCATCTGGTCGATCTCGAGCGGACGATGGACGCCATGCACATGGGCGTCGTGCTTCTCGACGCCAGGCTCGACACGTTGATCGTCAACAAGGCCTATCGCGACCTTTCCGGGATTCCCGACGGTGCCTTGACCGTTGACGCTCCGTTCAGCCTGTTGATGGAACTCAACCGCCGCAACGGCATCTACGGCGACATCGACGAACCGCAATGGCGGCGCTACCTCGCCACCCGCATCGAGGAGATTCACGCCGGTTCCGTAGCGCCTCGCGAGTTTTCCCATGCCGACGGCAGGACGATGATGTTCTCGGTGACAGCGCTGTCCGGGGGCAAGCGCCTGTTGACCTACTATGAGGTCACCGAAATCAAGCACCGCGATGCCGAGATCGAGAGCGCCAACGCCAAGGTCGCCGAGACCTTCGCCAATCTCCGCACCATGGTCGATCAGATGCCGATCGGCATCCTCGTCCTCGATACCGATATGCGCGCCGAAGTCATCAACCGTGCCTTCTACGATTTCTGGCAGATCGACGCGCGGCGTGCCGAGATCGGCTGCAGCTTCCGCGACCTGATGGATGCCAGCCGTGACATTGACCCGTTTGGTTCCGAAGACGCGGCATGGCAGCGGCATATCGCCGAGCGCGAGGCGGAAATCAGGGCGGGCACCGCCGGATCGCGGCAGTTCCCGCGCAATGACGGCCGCACGCTGATATCATCGATGGCGCCGCTGGCCGGCGGCAAGCGGCTGATCTCCTATGTCGACGTCACCGACATGAAGAATCGCGAGGCCGAGGTTGCCGACGCTCTGGAGAAAGCGCGACTGGCCGAAGCAGTGATCAATGCCGTCAAGGATCCGATCTTCGTCAAGGACGACCATCTGCGCTTCGTTTTCGTCAACGAGGCGTTCGCCGCTTTGTTTGGCCAGACGCCGCAAGCCATGCTCGGCAGGCCCGGCGGCGATTTCCTGCCGGCGAATGCTGTGGCGCTTTTCGAGCAGAGCGAACGGGACGTGCTTGCCAGCGGACGCCCGTACGAAGTGGAAGAAAATTTCGAGGCCGATGGCGCCAGCCGTTCGCGCATCGTCAGGAAAAGCCGCGTCGGCATGGCCAGCGGCCGCAATTACGTTGCCGGTTTCCTGTTCGACATTTCCGACATGAAGCGCCGCGAGACCGAAGCCGAGGATGCGCGCAAGCATCTCGCCAGCGTGCTGGAATCCTTGCCGGCGGCCGTCATCATCTATGATCGTGACGACAGGTTCGTGTTCGCCAACCGCAAGATTCACGATACGCTTCCGGCCTTGAGGCCGGCATGGCAGCCCGGCTGCACATTGCGCGAGGCGCTCGTCCTCGGCCATGCCAACGGCTATTTCCGCAGCAGCGGCGATCCGCAAGTCGACAAGCTCTACGACGACGATCCCGATCGCTGGCTGGATGCGATCCTCGCCCGCTACCGCTTGCCCAATTCCTCGTTCGAGCGCCACAACCCCGATGGCCGCTGGTATCAGGTCTATGACATGCGGACCGTCGATGGCACATTCATCGGTGTTCGCGTCGACATCTCCGAGATCAAGAGCCGCGAGGCGGCGTTGCGCGATTCGATGCGCCAGATCGATCTGTTCCGGCATGTGCTGGACGAGCTCCCGGTCGCCGCCTTCATCAAGGCGCAGGACCTGAGCATCGAGTTCGTCAACAAGGCCTGGTGCGCGATCACCGGTTTTGCCAAGGAGGATGTCATTGGCCGCACCGACCGCCAGCTGTTCGGAGTGCAGGACGCCGATGGCTACAGCGATGACGACACGCAAGTCGCCGTGACAGGCACCGTCAAGGAGGTCGAGGAACCCGTCACCCATCGCGACGGCACGGTTCGACAATTGATGACGCGCAAGAGCCGGCTGGTGGCGCTGGACGGATCGGTGCATCTGGTCGGTTCCAGCACCGACATCACCGACGTCAAGGCGCGCGAGCGCGCGCTGGAAGAGAGCATGCGCGAGAACGAGGTGTTCCGCAGCCTGATCGACAACGTGCCGGTATCGATCTACGCCAAGCGCTCCGATCTCAGGCAGTTCTACGTCAACAAGGGTTGGAGCGATCTCACCGGCTTCGGCAAGGACGAGGCGATCGGCAAGACCGATATCGAGATATTCGGGTCGGACGGCGAAGCGTTCGTCGATAGCGACCTTGCGGTGCTGCGCACCGGTGAGACCCAGGAGGCCGAGGAGACGGTGACGCTGGCCGACGGCAGCGTCCGGCATCAGTTCGCGCGCAAGGGGGCGATGATCGCGTCCGATGGCTCGCTCTACCTGATCGGCTCGACCACCGATATCACCGAGTTGAAGACGCGCGAGGTCGAACTGCGCGAAGCGCGGCAGCGCGCCGTTCTCGCCGACCGCGCCAAGTCGGAATTTCTCGCCAATATGAGCCACGAGATCCGTACGCCGATGAATGGCGTGCTCGGCATGGCCGAACTCTTGGCCAAATCGGATCTCGACCCGAAGCAGAAGACGTTTACCGACATCATCGTGAAATCGGGCAACGCGCTGCTCACCATCATCAACGACATCCTGGACTTCTCCAAGATCGACGCCGGTCAGTTGGTGCTCGATCCGGCGCCCTTCAATCTTGCCGAGGCGATCGAGGATGTGGCGACACTGGTGTCGACACGCGCCAAGGAGAAGGATCTCGAGCTCATCGTGCGCGTCGAGCCTCGCCTCGAGAGCCTGTTTGTCGGCGATGTCGGCCGCATCAGGCAGATTGTCACCAATTTGCTCGGCAATGCAGTGAAATTCACCGACGAAGGTCATGTGCTGGTCGACGTCACAGGCGAGAGGGTTGCAACCGGAACGAAGCTCACCATCTCGGTCACCGATACGGGCATCGGCATCCCCGAGGAAAAACTGAAACTGGTGTTCGAGAAATTCAGCCAGGTCGACACCTCGTCGACGAGGCGGCACGAGGGAACCGGCCTCGGCCTTGCCATCACTTCGCGGCTCGTCGAGCTGATGGGCGGCGACATCGGTGTCGAGAGCGCCGAAGGCAAGGGCTCGACCTTCTGGTTCACGGTCACGCTGCCGAGTGCCGGACAGCAGAACGGGCAACGCATCATGCCGATCGACGTGACCGGCGCGCGCGTACTGATCGTCGACGACAACGCGGTCAACAGAGCCATCCTGACCGAACAAATGACATCGTGGACGTTCGATTCCTGCGCGGCCGAGAGCGGCGCCGAGGGCCTCAAGGTGCTGATCGCCGCCGCTGCCTATGGCGTGCCGGTCGATTGCGTCGTGCTCGACTACCAGATGCCTGAGATGAGCGGCGCCGAAATGGCGCGGATCGTGCGCAACACCGC
This sequence comes from Mesorhizobium sp. M1050, assembly GCF_040318715.1. NCBI lineage: Bacteria > Pseudomonadati > Pseudomonadota > Alphaproteobacteria > Hyphomicrobiales > Phyllobacteriaceae > Mesorhizobium > Mesorhizobium sp. M1050. The sequence continues at coordinate 11,610 of NZ_JAMYMV010000046.1, forward strand.
CGGCCTTGCCGGCACGCCGATCATCATGCTGACCTCGGTCGACCAGTCGCTCGCCAACACCGGCTATCGCGATCTCGGCATCGATGCCCAACTGATCAAGCCGGCGCGCTCATCGGTGCTGCTGGAAACGCTGGTCGCAACCATCCAGCGGCATCGCCACAACACGACCGGCAGCGACGCCCTGCCGCTCGCAGGCACCGTCCCTTCGGGCGATATGGTGCCACCACAGCCGTCCGCGCCGGCAGAACAGCGGGCGCTGCTGCAGCCTCCCTCGCTACGCCCTCGGCTGCTCGCGACGGGTCGAGACGACAGGCTGGATATCCTGGTGGCAGAAGACAATGAGGTGAACCAGATGGTGTTCACCCAGATTCTCGGCGAGACCGGTTTCGGTTTCGAGATCGTCGGCAATGGCCGCAAGGCGCTCGACGCCTTCGGCCGGCTCAATCCGTGCATGATCCTGATGGATGTCTCGATGCCGGAGATGAACGGGTTGGAGGCGACCGCCGCCATTCGCCGGCTGGAGGAAGAAACCGGCACTCATGTGCCGATCGTCGGCGTCACCGCGCATGCGCTGAAAGGCGATCGCGAACGCTGCCTGGAGGCAGGCATGGACGACTACCTGTCCAAGCCGATCAGCCCCAGGGCCCTGCTCGAGAAGGTCGAGCGCTGGATCGGCGCCAGCCGCCAAGTTCAGCGTAACGCCGGGTAAGGGGTTCTCGCCGTGCCGGTTCGCGAGAACCAGGCAAAGATTCGCGACGCGTCCCACGCGCAGCACTATGGCGCGATCGCACCATATCAAAACTGTGCCTGATCAAGACAATGGCCATATTCGAATTCCGCTCTTCCCAGTTACGGGCGGGAGCAGCGACCGCCAGCATGGAACAGCGTCAACCTACCCCAACGGACCCTGTTTTTCGGCGATGGCCCGGCCACGACATCGTGGCCGCGAGCAACGCGCTCCCGTCCGGCTTTTTTATAAGGCCGGCTAATCCCAAAACGCCGGCCAGCCTCGGGCCAAACGCAGCAAGTCCCTGATTTCGAGGACAAAGCCGGGCTCCATCAGGAGTGCTGGTCAGGCCACAATTTGTTCATCCCGATCATGCGTTACCGGGGTGACATCAAACTGTCATGCGACTGTAATAATCGAAGGCTATTGGCCTCAGCGGGCGCCGAGAGGAATGGCGCCGAGAGACCATCTTCCGAACAGGAGCAGGCCACATGAGACATTTCATCCGCTCGGCGGCCGTTGCGATCGCAATGGCTACGGCGTCCACTTTCACCCTTTCCGCGGCAATGGCAGCTGATCTTTCCGGCGCCGGCTCGACCTTCATCTATCCGGTGTTCGCCAAATGGGCCGACACCTACAAGAAAGACACCGGCGTCGGCCTCAATTACCAGTCGATCGGTTCGGGCGGCGGCATCAAGCAGGTCATCGCCAAGACCGTGACCTTCGGCGCCACCGACAAGCCAATGTCCGACGCCGACCTGGAAAAGAACGGCCTCGTGCAGTTCCCGATGGTGATGGGCGGCATCGTGCCGATCGTCAACCTGACCGGCATCAAGCCGGGCGAACTTGTTCTTGACGGCGCGACCCTGGCCCAGATCTACCTCGGCGCCATCACCACCTGGGATGATGCGGCGATCAAGGCGCTGAACCCGAACCTGACCCTGCCGTCCACCGCGATTGCCGTCGTGCATCGCTCGGACGGCTCGGGCACGACCTTCAACTTCACTAACTATCTGGTCAAGCTGTCGCCTGACTGGAAGGACAAGGTCGGTTCGGACACAGCCGTCGAATGGCCAACTGGCGTCGGCGCCAAGGGCAGCGAAGGCGTTGCCAATACCGTCAAGCAGACCGACGGCGGCATCGGCTACGTCGAGTATGCCTATGCCAAGCAGAATAGCCTTTCCTACTCCAAGCTGGTGAATGCCGCCGGCAAGGTCGTCGAGCCGTCGCTCGAATCCTTCGGCGCGGCTGCTTCGAATGCCGATTTCAAAGGCGCGAAGAACTTCAACGTCATCATCACCAACGAACCCGGCGACACCAGCTGGCCGATCGCTGCTTCGACCTGGGTGCTGATCCACAAGGTTCCCAACGATGCCGCCGCCACCGGCGAAGCGCTGAAGTTCTTCGCCTGGGCCTACAAGGACGGCAAGGATACCGCCAAGGCGCTCGACTATGTCTCGATCCCCGACAGCGTCGTCGACTTGATCAAGACCTCCTGGAAGGCCGACATCCAGGCCGACGGGAAGCCGGTCTTCGCAGGCGAGTAACATCCTTCGAAGGAGCGCCGCGGCGCGGCGCTCCTTTCCCTCAACTCAAAGAGCCGAGCTTCACATGAGCGCTGTCCAGGAAGCCTTGCCAGCCATTCGAGGTTCGCGCGACGCGATCGTCAGACGATTCGCGCTGACCGACGCAATCTTCCACGGGATGACCCGGGCCGCCGCCATATTGGTGCTGGTCCTGCTTGGCGGCGTCGCGATCTCGCTGTTTGCCGGATCCTGGCAAGCCCTGTCGACCTTCGGCTTCTCTTTCCTGACCAGCGAAAGCTGGAATCCGGTGACGGAGAAATTCGGCGCGCTGGCACCGATCTACGGCACCATCATCACGTCGGCCATCGCCATCCTGATCGCCGTGCCGCTCGGCATCGGCATCGCCATCTTTCTCACCGAGCTTTGCCCGCGCCCGCTGCGGCGGCCGATCGGCATGGCGGTGGAACTGCTGGCCGGCATCCCCTCGATCATTTACGGCATCTGGGGCCTGTTCGTGCTGGCGCCGTTCCTGCAGACGACCGTGCAGCCCTTCATCATCGGCGTGTTCCACGGCATTCCCGGCCTCGGCAGCCTGTTTGCCGGTCCGCCCTATGGCATCGGCCTGCTGACCTCGTCGCTGATCCTCGCCATCATGGTGCTGCCCTTCATCACCTCGATCACCAAGGACGTCTTCGACACGGTACCGCCGGTGCTAAAGGAATCGGCCTACGGCATCGGCTGCACGACCTGGGAAGTGACCCGCCGCGTCGTCATTCCCTACACGAGGATCGGCATCATGGGCGGCGTCATGCTCGGCCTTGGCCGCGCGCTGGGCGAAACCATGGCGGTCACCTTCGTCATCGGAAACGCGCACCGCATCTCAACCTCGCTGTTCGCGCCGGCAACGACGATCTCCGCGACCATCGCCAATGAGTTCACCGAAGCCGTCGGCGACCTCTACACCTCTTCGCTGGTGGCGCTCGGCCTGATCCTGTTCGTCATCACCTTCCTGATCCTTGCCATCGCCCGCTACATGCTGATGCGCATCGACGCCCGCACCGGAGCCTGACCGATGTCGACAGCCACATCGCTTCACCAGAGCCGCAAGAGGAAGAATGCCGTGATGATGACGCTGTGTGTCACCGCGGCGGGCATCGGACTTGCCTGGCTGGCGCTCATCCTCGGCGCGCTGGTCTACAAGGGCGCGGCCGGCCTGTCCCTTGACGTCTTCACGCAGATGACGCCGCCTCCCGGCGACGCCGGCGGCCTGCTCAACGCCATCTATGGCAGCGTGGTCATGACGATCATCGCCGTCATCGTCGGTACGCCGATCGGAGTGCTGGCCGGCACTTACATGGCCGAATACGGTCGCTTTTCCAGGCTGACCACCGTGGTGCGCTTCATCAACGACATCCTGCTGTCGGCGCCGTCGATCATCATCGGCCTGTTCGTCTACGAACTTATGGTGCGGCCGATGGGGCATTTCTCGGCAATCGCCGGTGCTGTCGCGCTCGCCATCCTCGTCATTCCGGTGGTGGTACGCACCACCGAAGACATGCTCAATTTGGTGCCGAACGCCTTGCGCGAAGCCGGCACCGCGATCGGCGCACCGCGCTGGGTGGTCATCAAGTCGGTCGCCTACCGCGCCGCGCTATCGGGCATTGTCACCGGCATATTGCTGTCGATCGCCCGTATCTCCGGCGAGACGGCACCACTGCTCTTCACGGCGCTCAACAACCAGTTCTGGTCGAGCAATCTCAACGCGCCGATGGCCAGCCTGCCTGTCACCATCTTCCAGTTCGCTCTCAGCCCCTACGAGGAATGGCAGCAACTGGCCTGGACCGGCGCACTCATCATCACATTGACGGTTCTTGCGCTCAGCATCGTTGCGCGCAGCCTGACCGGACGCAGAGAGGACAAATGAGCCAGATGTTGTCTCCAGACATGACGATCGCCGCCGAGGCCACCGCCAAGGCCAAGATCGAGGTCAAGAACCTCAACTTCTACTACGGCCAGTCGAAGGCGCTGAAGGACATTACGCTGTCCTTGCCGGAGCGCAGCGTCACCGCCTTCATCGGGCCTTCGGGCTGCGGGAAGTCGACGCTGCTGCGCGTCTTCAACCGCATCTACGAGCTCTATCCCAAGCAGACGGCCGAAGGTCAGGTGCTGCTCGACGGCCAGAACGTTCTCGACCGCTCGCAGGACCTCAACCTGCTGCGCACCAAGATCGGCATGGTGTTCCAGAAGCCGACGCCATTTCCGATGTCGATCTATGAAAACATCGCGTTCGGCATCAGGCTCTACGAGAAGCTGAGCAAGTCGGAGATGGACGGCCGCGTCGAGCAGGCGCTGAAGCGCGCGGCACTCTGGACCGAGGTCAAGGACAAGCTCGACGCCAGCGGCCTCAGCCTCTCCGGCGGCCAGCAGCAGCGGCTCTGCATCGCCCGCACCGTGGCGGTGAAGCCGGAAGTCATCCTGCTCGACGAGCCCGCCTCGGCGCTCGACCCGCTGTCGACCGCCAAGATCGAGGAACTGATCGACGAGTTGCAAGCCGACTACACGATCGTCATCGTCACCCACAACATGCAGCAGGCGGCGCGCGTATCGAAGCAGACGGCCTTCATGTATCTGGGCGAGCTGGTCGAGTTCGACCGCACCGAGAAGATCTTCACGTCGCCCCGCGAGAAGCGCACGCAGGACTACATCACCGGCCGCTTCGGCTGAGCTCAGGCATACGAGGAACAGGATCATGAGCGAACACACAGTCGCTTCTTTCGACGAGGATCTCGGTCAGATCAGCAAGCTCATCAGCGACATGGGCGATCTCGCCAGCTCGATGGTCGGCGGTGCGACCAAGGCGCTCTTGAATTCCGACAACGCCTTGGCACAGCGCGTCGTCTCCGATGATGCGATCATGGACGCGCGCCAGCGCGAGCTCGACGACCGCGCAATCACGCTGATCGCCAAGCGGCAGCCGATGGCCGATGATCTGCGCCATGTCGTCGGTTCTATCCGCATGGCCGGCGATCTCGAACGCATCGGCGACCTTGCCAAGAACATCGCCAAGCGTGTCGGCACTGTCGGCCTCAGCGTCACGCCGCGCGACCTTTCGCACTCGATCGATGGAATGGCACAACTGGTGCTGATCCAGGTGCAGGGCGTCATCGAGGAATATGCGGCGCGTGACGCCGCCGCGCTGGCGAAACTGCGTGCCGACGACGAACGCATCGACGTCAAATACACCTCCGTGTTCCGCGAGCTTCTCACCTATATGATGGAAGACCCGCGCAACATCACCGCGTGCACGCATCTTTTGTTCTGCGCCAAGAACCTCGAGCGCATCGGCGACCATGTCACCAACATCGCGGAAAATGCCTATTATGTTTTGACCGGCACGCAGCTGCCGGCCAATCGTCCGAAACAGGACGAGACGACAATGTCCGCGCCCGCGGCATGACGACAGGGGTAACCAGCCGATGATCGCGCCACGCATCATGGTGGTGGAGGACGAGGAGCCGCTAGGCGTGCTGCTCCGTTACAATCTGGAGTCCGAGGGCTATCAGGTCGAGGTCGTGACGCGCGGCGACGAGGCCGAGATCCGGCTGCAGGAGAACGTGCCCGACCTTCTGGTGCTCGACTGGATGGTGCCGGCGGTCTCCGGCATCGAACTCTGCCGGCGCCTGCGAATGCGTCCCGAGACCGAGCGGCTGCCGATCATCATGCTGACCGCGCGCGGCGAGGAGAGCGATCGCGTGCGGGGCCTCTCGACCGGCGCCGACGATTATCTGGTCAAGCCGTTTTCGACACCGGAGTTCATGGCCAGGGTCAAGGCGCTGCTGCGCCGTGCCAAGCCGGAACTGCTGTCCAGCGTGCTGAAGGTCGGCGACATCGTGCTCGATCGAGAATCGCACCGGGTCTATCGCAAGAAGAGCGAGATCCGGCTCGGGCCGACCGAATTCCGCCTGCTCGAATTCATGATGCGCCATCCCGGCCGCGTGTTCTCGCGCAGCCAGCTGCTCGACAACGTCTGGGGCGAAACGATCTACATCGACGAACGCACGGTGGACGTGCATGTCGGGCGGCTGCGCAAAGCCGTCAACAACGGCCGCATGCCCGACGTCATCCGCACCATTCGGGGCGCAGGCTACTCGATCAGGGAAGACTAGCCGATAGATCGGAACCAAGGTTCAAACTTGATCAGCAGGTGGTCGCCAATGGCCACGCGATCCAGACATTCAAGCAGGCGGGATCGAAGTTTTAACTGCCCTTCGCGGTCGCGGGCTCGGCGCGTACCTTGACTGGCTGGCGATTGCCCTCCGATCTCCCAATTCGCTTTTCTGCCAGGCTGGCCGCAGGAAGCACGGCCCGTGACACGCTTTAGTTGGTCACATTGCTATCTTGCCCGCAGAACTCCGATCAAAGTCACGCGCATCAAGAAACAATTTGAACTAATATGGCTATGTGCCCGCTAGAGGATGTGGTTTCGCATAAATGCGCAATTTTATTAAAAATTTTATCCGACTAAGAGCGAGTTTCCCTCTTCTTTATTGATTGTATGTGCTCCGAATAGTCAATACGATCTTGGATCTGATGACGATTCCGCGGGAACGATCTCGTTCTTTGCAACGTTGCTTTGAAAGCGGTCGCCGGACCCTGCGCCGAATGATTTGACCAGGTCGGACACTAAGAGGAAGGATTTCTGATGAGCACGGTCTTAAACGCCAAAGGTATTCCTCTTCCCTACACCGGCGCGTCCAGTCATTGGTTCTCGGCAACCGGAGCCGGGGCCGAACTGCATGGCACCTCAGGCAACGACTCCTTCTGGGGAGACACCGGCGTCAATGTCACGATGTACGGTGGCGCCGGCGACGACTATTATCATCTCTATTCCACCAACAATAAGGCGGTCGAAGATCCCGGGGCAGGGATCGACACGATCGACACCTGGATGAGCTACAAGCTCCCCGACAATTTCGAGAACCTGGTCGTTACCGGCGCCAATCGATATGCGTTCGGAAATGCGTTGGACAACATCATCAAGGGCGGGTCGGGTCATCAGACGCTGGATGGCGGCAAGGGAAATGATGTCCTGATCGGCGGTGACGGCGCCGACACTTTCGCCATCTCCAAAGGAAATGGAAGCGATCTTATCTTCGATTTCGGTGCGACCGATGTGGTGCGCCTTAACGGCTATGACTTCACTTCGTTCGATGCCGTCCGTTCGCAGATGGTTCAGGTGGAATCGAACGTGACGCTGAACGTCGGATCTGACGAGATCCTGGTGTTCAAGAATACGACTATCGACAAGTTGCAGCCGACCCAGTTCGAACTGCCGATAGACAAGTCCGGAATGACGCTGTCCTTCTCCGACGAATTCAACACGCTGAGCCTTCGGGACGGGCAGGACGGCACCTGGAATTCCAATTTCTCGTGGGGAGCGCCGAACGGCAGCACATTGAGCAGCAATGGCGAGTTGCAATGGTATATCGACGCCAATTACGGCCCGACGAGTTCCGTCCACCCGTTCAGCGTTGAAAACGGCGTCCTCACCATCACCGCCGCGCAGGCGCCGGAGGACATCAAGCCTCTGATTAACAACTACGAATACACCTCGGGGATACTGACGACCCACGACACCTTCGCGCAAACCTACGGCTATTTCGAAATGCGGGCGGACCTGCCCGAAACGGCCGGAGCCTGGCCGGCCTTCTGGCTGCTTCCGGAAGACGGATCGTGGCCGCCGGAGCTGGACGTCGTCGAAACGCGCGGTCAGGATCCGAACACGCTTTTCATGACAGCGCACACCAATGAGACGGGAGAGCACACGAAGGTTTCGTCCACCGTGAACGTTGCGGACACTGACGGTTTCCACACCTATGGCCTGCTCTGGACAAAGGATGAGCTTGTCTGGACCTATGACGGTGTGAAGGTCGCCCAAGCGGCGACGCCGTCCGACATGCACGACCCCATGTACATACTGGCCAATCTCGCGGTGGGCGGCATTGCCGGCCAGCCTCCTGACCATCTGGCTACTCCAGCGGAGATGAAAATCGACTATATCCACGCCTATACGCTGGACCAACCCTTGGACATGGCAAGCGACCACTCGGTCTAAGCGGCGGCTTCATGTTTGAGGCCATTAGCCGTCAGGGAGCGCGGGGATGATTGGAGAGTCCAGTTTGCAGGCAGTTTTCAGGCGCGCCATCGCCGATGTCGGTGCTTTCTCGTTCCTCATCAACATCCTGCTGTTGGTGATCCCCCTCTATCTCTTGCAAGTCTATGACCGCGTCCTGCCTTCCTACAGCGTCGAGACGCTGTTCTACCTGTCGGCTATCGCGGTTCTCGCGCTCGCCTTTCTCGGTCTCCTCGATGCGGTCCGCTCCATCTACACGCAGCGCGTTGCAGCCACTGTCGACGACAGACTGGGTGCGAGGACATTCGCCGTCTCGCTTGAAGCCAAGTACGCCGGCGGCGCAGCCATGTCTCCACTGCGCGACCTTGCCTCGATATGCGCCTTCATCAGGTCACGCAGTGTGGCGGTCTTGTTTGACCTGCCGTTTGCTCCCTTCTTCCTCACCCTGCTGTACCTCATCCATCCCTTTCTGTTTTGGCTTACGCTGGCAGGGGTTGCGCTGTTGCTTGCGCTGGTCCTGGCAAATCAGCTCGCCGTCGGCAGGAATGACGCTTTGTCCGCGGAACGTTCGGCTGTCGCCAGCCTGTCGGAGCAGGCCTTTGCCCGCAACGCGGAGACGCTGCTCGCCATGGGCATGGTCCAAAACGCGGCGCGCGTCTGGGGCAGGCACGTGGCGGAGGCGCTAATTCTTCATGACCGTTCGTCCACGGCCAACGCGATCTTCAGCGGAGCATCGCGAGCGGTACGCATGATCCTTCAGCTGGCGATACTGGGCGTTGGAGCATGGCTCGTGCTGCAAGGGAAGATGACGGCAGGGATGATCTTCGCGTCTTCCCTGGTGTCGTCCCGCGCGCTGCAGCCGCTCGACCAACTGATCGGTTCATGGCGGCAGATCGTTGACGCCAGACGATCGTGGAAGCGGTTGGACAAGGCGCTTTGCGCCCATCCGGCACATGCGCGAAAACTGACCTTGCCGGATCCGTCGGGCGAAATTGTCGTGCAGGGCCTGATACTTGTCGCGCCGAACGCCACGCCCGGCACCGAACCCATCATCAAGCGACTGAACTTCCAGATCGGCGCCGGCGAAGCGGTTGCGATAATAGGTCCAAGCGGGGCCGGCAAGTCCACCCTGGCAAGATTGCTTGTCGGTGCGATCCAAGCGACCAGCGGCTGCGTCAGGATCAACGGCGCCGACCTCAGAAACTGGGACGAGAAGCAGCTTGGCCGTCATATCGGATATCTCGCTCAGGAGGTGGAGCTCTTTCCCGGATCAATCGCGGAAAATGTCGCCCGCTTTGAACCTGATGCAAGTGACGCCTCTATCGTCGAAGCGGCAAAACGTGCCCAGGCGCATGAACTGATACTGGCGCTGCGCGATGGCTACCAGACCGGAATAGGTCCGTCGGACAGAACACTGTCGGGCGGCGAACGCCAAAGGATCGGGCTGGCGCGCGCCTTTTACGGCAATCCGCGTATTCTTGTGCTGGATGAGCCCAGCACACATCTCGACGGCAGCGGCGAAGCCGCGCTCGAAGACGTGCTTGCCGCGGCGAAAGGAGCGGGCGTTACGACGATCGTGATAACGCACCGCCCTTCGGTCGCCGCAGCCTGCGACCGCGTGATGCTTCTGCGCAGTGGAGTGATCGAAGCCTTCGGTCCAAGCGGCGACGTGTTGCGGCAGCCGATCGCCGGCATCGGCCTTCCCCCGAAGCGCAGCATGGCGGTGACAGGGTCCTTTGCAACGACGATCCGCAGCACCCCTCATAACGTCCGCTTTGGATCCTAGAAGATGGCAGCACAGAGTCTCGTCTGGGAAGGCAAAGCGCGCACCGACATCCGGCGGGTGGCTTTCGCCGGATATGCGGCAACAGCGATATTGATAGGTTGTTTTGGCTATTGGGCGGTCAGTGCACCGTTGTCCGGCGCGGTCATCACGCAAGGCACAATCTCGGCGACAGGCGGAAACATCCTCATTCAGCATCCTGAGGGCGGTATCATTCAAGAGTTGCTCGCCCATGAAGGCGATCGCGTGCAGCAGGCCCAGGATCTGATCCTGCTGGATAGAACGGCCGCGCAAGCCGAGCTCAACCGGCTGACGAGACAGTCGATCGCGTTGAAGGCGAGCGCCTCGCGGCTGGAGGCGGAACGCGACGGATTGGACCAGCTTGCGCCAATCACGGGGGCCGCGCCAGCACCGTTCCAGGACGATTTCGAGATTCTGGTTCGAGAACAGCAGAAGGAATTCAATGCCAGGCTCGCCCGGTTTCGATCGGAACAATCGATCCTCGCGCAGCGGGTTGCCATGCATCGCCAGTCTGTCGTCGGATTGCAAGCCCAGAAACTGGCCGTCCAGCAACAGGCCGAAGTGGTGAAGAAAGAGCTCGGCATCAAGACCAATCTGCTGGACAAAGGCCTCACCAATCGCACTGAATATTCGCAGCTTTTGCGCAGCGAAGCCGATCTCGTCGGGCAGGCAGGGGCGCTGGAGGCAAATCTTGCAGCGGCCAACACCCAGATCGTCGAAGCCCAGGAGCAAATCGAGCGCCTGACCACGCAACGCGTGGAGGAAGCCCTGACGAAGCTCGACGAGGTACGGTCTTCGCTGGCCGACATCGACGAACAGATGCGGGCGTCCGAGGCAGTGCTGCGGCGGACGACGATCAAGGCACCGGCAGCGGGCATCGTGGTGTCGTCCACCTATAATTCCAAGGGCAGCGTGATTGCCCCCGGCGAGAAGATCATGGAGATTCTGCCTACGACATCGGGTCTGGTCGTCGATGCACGGCTGCCGCCGAAAGACATCGACCAGGTTCGTGTCGGCCAGCCGGCAAGACTGCGACTATCAGCGTTGAACATGCGGCTCACGCCTGAGATTTCAGCCATCGTGACACAGGTTTCCGCAGACCGGCTCATCGACCAGGTTACGCATGAAGCGTATTTCCGCGCGAAGCTGAAAATTGCCTCCGCCTTGCCGCCCGGCGTGAAAGCGGAGCAGCTCTATCCTGGAATGCCGGTAGAAGCGTTCATAAGTACTGGCGACCGGAGCTTTTTCGAGTATCTCGCACGGCCGATGCGCGATTCCTTCGCTCGCGCTTTCACGGAGCGGTAGATGTCGCGGACCGCGCAATCGATCGGCGCAGCAATGACTGCAAGGGACTTGGCTGTGAGAGTTCAACCGAGGACGTGCTAACTTCCGCCTAGCGTCGAACTCGGCTGTTCACAATTATTGGCTTTTGACCCTGGTCTCACGCGACACTCTTTCCGGCGCTCCCTCTCGCCAGCACACCTGGCGCAAAAATCTCCTGGTCGACGAAGGTCAGTGCCCGCATGGCGCAGCCTTCGCGGATCAGCGGCAGTTCGTTCGGCTCGGCCTCGAAGGAAATCCATTCGGAATGCTGGCCGCCGGCGGTCTGGGCGATGGCCTTGCGCAATGCCGGCTCGATCAGGTCGAAGGCGGCGGCGCTGACGCCGACCATGGCGACGGGCGCCGGATCGATCAGCGCGAAAAGGCTGCCGAGACCGTAGCCGAGGGCTTCGCCGGCCTTGCGATAGGCCTCCCGTTCGGGCCCGTCACTTTCGCGGGCCACAGCCGCCAGCGAGCGCATGTCGGCGTCGCTGACATCGGCGACGGGTTCCGCGTCCTCACCCAATTGCCTTGCATTGCGCCAGATGGCGTAGTTGCCGGCATAGGCCTCGACGCAGCCGCGCCGTCCGCAGCGGCAGAGCGCGCCGTTCGGCCGATGGATCATATGACCGAACTCGCCGCCCGACGAGTGGGTGCCGGTGAACAATTCGCCTTTCAGCACCAGGCCCATGCCGATGCCGTGCGACAAAAGGATGGCGATGAAATCGTTGCGGTAGCGATCGGGATCGCGCCAGCGCAGCGCGATCGCCATCATGTTGCAGTCGTTCTCCATGGTGGCGGGGATGCCGAACTCGTCTTCGAGGATGTCGGCGAAGGCGATATCGGTGTGCGGCGTGATTGGCGACCACAGCATGGCGCGAGCACGGGTGTCGGTGATGCCCTGGATCGCCAGCGCGATGCGGGCGATCCTGTGAACGTCAAGATCGGGATCTTCGAAACGACGCCGCACGATTGCCGTGCATTCGCCGATCAGCGCGTCGCGCGCTATGGTCAACGTGTCCAGCCGGCGCTGTTCCTCTGATATCACCTGGCCCGCATAGTCGATGACGGCGACGGAGAGAAAATTCAGCGACAGCACCACGGTCATCACCGCTGCCGCTTCCGGGTTGAGGCTGAGCCCGACCTGGGGCCGGCCACGTTTGAGCGAGCCGGCCTCGCTTGGCTTGCTTTCTGTCAGGATGCCTTCACCGATCAGGTCGGAGGAGATCGCCGATATGGTCGAGTGGCTGAGGCCCGTGGTTGCGGCGATCTCGGTGCGTGAAGGCTGTCTGGCGCGGCGGACAGCGGCGATCACCATCGCCCGGTTGCGCCGGCGCAAATCGTCGTGGCGGATTCCGACCGACATGTCTGTTCAAGTCCTCCCGGTCGCCGCGGTTCTCCGTCCCCTCGAACGCTGTCGGCAACGCTGTCAAATACTGGCAGAAGCCGCCCGGCCTGTCATTTATTTATTCCGGAGCTCGAAAAAAATTCGCAGACACATCAAAATCCCTCAGAATCGATGTTGACAGCGTTCGGGTGTTGGATCAGTATTTTTTCGAGGCTCGAAAAAATAGAGCCTTTGTGCCGGCCTTAGGGTCAGTTTGGTCGCGCCATACGCGGCGCAGGGAGGATAATATGAAAAGATTCACAGCCGCCATCCTGGCGGGTGTCGCCATGTCGCTGACGCTCGCGTCGGTCGCGCAGGCGAAGGACAAGGTCATCGGCGTTTCGTGGTCCAACTTCCAGGAAGAGCGCTGGAAGACCGACGAGGCCGCCATGAAGACGGCGATCGAGGCAGCCGGCGACAAGTACATCTCCGCCGACGCGCAGTCCAATCCCGGCAAGCAGCTTACCGATGTCGAGAGCCTGATCTCGCAGGGCGCCAATTCGCTGATCATCCTGGCGCAGGATGCCTCGGCTATCGGCCCGGCGGTACAGAAGGCGCTGGACGAAGGCATTCCGGTCGTCGGCTATGACCGGCTGATCGAGAACAAGGACGTCTTCTATCTGACCTTCGACAACAAGGAAGTCGGCCGCATGCAGGCCCGCGAAGTGTTCAAGGTCAAGCCGGAAGGCAACTATGTCTTCATCAAGGGCTCGGGTGCCGATCCGAATGCCGACTTCCTGTTCGCGGGCTCGATGGAAGTGCTCAAGGAAGCCATCGACAGCGGCAAGATCAAGAATGTCGGCGAGGCCTATACGGACGGCTGGCTGCCAGCCAATGCCCAGAAGAACATGGAACAGTTCCTGACCGCCAACGACAACAAGGTCGATGCCGTGGTCGCGGCCAATGACGGCACCGCCGGCGGCGTCGTGGCGGCGCTGACGGCTCAAGGGTTGGCCGGCACCGTGCCGGTCTCGGGTCAGGACGGCGACCACGCCGCGCTGAACCGCATCGCCCTCGGCACGCAGACCGTGTCGGTGTGGAAGGATGCGCGCGAACTCGGCAAGAATGCCGCCGAGATCGCCTCGCAACTTGCCGATGGCAAGAAGACGGGCGACATTGCCGGCGCCAAGGACTTCACGACGCCGGGCGGCAATACTGTCAAGTCGCTGTTCCTGACCCCGGTTGCCATCACCAAGGACAATCTCAACGTCGTCATCGACGCCGGCTGGATCAAGAAGGACGAGGTCTGCGCGGGCGTCGCCGCCGGCACCGTCGCAGCCTGCAACTAAAGCTGGGCTCTCTCTGCATTCTCAACGCCGCGGCCCAAAAGCCGCGGCGTTTTCTCAAAAAGATTTGTGTTTCCGCATCACGCGGATAGCTTCTAGGCTGGTTCCGGTATTCGCGTCAGACGGCCCGCCGGTTGGGAGGAAATCATGACCGACACGACGTCCAACCTACCTGCTGCAAATACCCCCGCAGACCAGGCGCGTGCGTCCGAACTGAGCACTGTCGGACGCTTCCTCAAGGCAACCGAACTCGATACGCGCATGCTTGGCATGGTTGGTGCGTTGCTGGTCATCTGGGTTGGCATTCACATCTTGTCGGGCGGACTGTTCCTGACGCCGCGCAATCTCTGGAACCTGTCGGTGCAGACCTCCTCGGTCGCGATCATGGCAACCGGCATGGTGCTGGTCATCGTCATGCGCAACATCGACCTTTCGGTTGGTTCCGTCGAAGGCGTGATCGGTATGATCATGGGCGTGGCGCAAGCCGAATTCCTCATTCGTGTCATCGGCTTCCAACTTGGAAATCCCTGGCTCTGGATCATCGCCCTGGCCGCCGGTGTGGTGCTCGGCCTTGCGATCGGCGCCTTCCAGGGCTTCATCATCGCCTATCTTGAGGTTCCTGCCTTTATCGTGACGCTGGGCGGTCTTTTGGTTTGGCGCGGCATGGCATGGCTGATCACCAACGGGCGCACGGTCGCGCCGCTTGACGCCACGTTCCAGCTGATGGGCGGCGGGCCGCGGGGCTCGGTCGGCGCTACCGCCAGCTGGATCATCGGCGTCGTCGCTTGCGTGGCTGTCGCTTTCGCGCTGCTCAACGGCCGCTCGCAGCGCAAACGGTTCAACTTTCCACTGCGGCCCGTCTGGGCGGAGATCTTCCTCGGCGTGGTCACCTGTGCGGCCATCCTTGGGGCCGTCTGGATCGCTAATTCCTATCCGTGGCCAATCGGCATCGTGCGCCAGTATGCGCAGCAGAACGGCATCACCATTCCCGAAGGTGGGCTGTTCATCGCCCACGGCGTCGCCATACCGGTGCTGATGGCGGTCGCGGTCGGCATCGTCATGACCTTCATCACCAGGCGCACCCGTTTCGGTCGCTACGTCTTTGCCATCGGCGGCAATCCGGAGGCCGCCAATCTCGCCGGCATCAACACGCGCTGGGTGACCATGAAAGTGTTCATGATCATGGGCGTGCTGGCCGCGATCAGCGCGGCGATCTCGTCGGCCCGCCTCAACGCGGCGACCAATGCGCTGGGCACGTTGGATGAGTTGCTGGTGATCGCCGCCGCCGTCATCGGCGGTACCTCGCTTGCCGGTGGCTCCGGAACGGTGCTCGGCGCCATGCTCGGCGCGCTGCTCATGCAGTCACTGCAGTCCGGCATGGTGCTGCTCGGCATCGACTCGCCGCTGCAGAGCATCGTCGTTGGCGCCGTGCTGGTCATCGCCGTCTGGCTCGATACCGTCTATCGCAAGCGGGTCTGAGCATGATCCCGAGAAGTGAAAACGGTTTTCTCGGACAAACGGAAATCGTTTGTCCAGAGATCATGCTCAAGCAGGAACTATCGGGAGAAACGATCATGGCTGACAAAATCGACCCCGCGGACACCGCGCTGATCGACATGCGCAACATCTCAATTGCGTTCGGCGGCATCCGCGCCGTCGACGACGCCTCGATCGATCTTTTCCCCGGCGAGGTCGTGGCGCTGCTCGGCCACAACGGCGCCGGCAAGTCGACATTGATCAAGATCCTGTCCGGCGCTTACAAACGCGATGCGGGCCAGATCTTCGTCAACGGCGAGGAGGCAGCTATCTCCAATCCGCGCGACGCCAAGAAATACGGCATAGAGACGATCTATCAGACACTGGCGTTGGCCGACAATGTCGACGCCGCAGCCAATCTGTTCCTCGGCCGGGAGCTGATGACCGCCTGGGGTACGCTCGACGACGTTGCCATGGAGGCCGAGGCGCGCAAGGTGATGGGCCGGCTCAATCCGCGCTTCCAGCGCTTCAAGGAGCCGGTGATCAAGCTGTCGGGCGGCCAGCGGCAATCGGTGGCGATCGCGCGCGCGATCCTGTTCAACGCGCGCATTCTTATCATGGACGAGCCGACGGCGGCGCTTGGCCCGCAGGAAACGGCCCAGGTCGGCGAACTGGTCAGGCAGCTCAAGTCCGACGGCATCGGCATCTTCCTGATCAGCCACGACATCCACGATGTATTCGACCTTGCCGATCGGGTCTGCGTCATGAAGAACGGCCAGGTCGTCGGCACCGCCCGCACTACGGACGTGACCCAGGATGAGGTGCTCGGCATGATCATTTTGGGCAAATGCCCGCCCGGCGCCATTCCCGGACCGGGCGCGCTGAAGATCGCCGCTTGAGGCTTGCCGGTAGCGATGCCGCCTGACCCGAGGAATGTGCCGGGTCCGGACCATCCGATGTGCCAGCCGTCAGGATGGCTTGGCCTTGCCATTGTATTGGCACGGCGACTTCCCCATAAAAGGCCCGACATGCTCATGGACCGCATCATCCGTTGAAGAAGCTTTTTCCAACCGTCGCGTTCATCGCCGTCGCGCTGATCAGCATGACGATGGCGGGGTTCGCCTATTTCGCGACGCAAGAGGCCGCCCGCATCAAGTTCGAAGCGACGGCCGACGACGCGCTCAACCGGATCGAGAGCCGCATCGACCTGCATTTGTCGCTGCTACGCTCGACACAGGCCCTGTTCGATGCCCGCAACGGCGATATTTCCGGCGCCGAGTTCAACGCGTTCTTCAAAGCGCTCGATGTCGATAGAAATTTTGCCGGCTTGCGCGGCATCGGCTATCTCAGGCTGGCAAAGGCTGGAGCCGAGACGGCGGTCGAACGCGATATGCTGTACGACCATGGCGTCAACCATCCAATCTATCCTGATACCACGCAGCCCTGGCGCACCCCCGTCGTGCTGTTCGAACCGCTGGACCCGTCCAACCAGGCCAGCATCGGCTACGACATGTTCAGTGAACCGGTGCGGCGCGCAGCGATTGAAAAGGCGATGTTGGATGACCGGCAGCACGCCAGCGGGCTGGTGCAACTGGGCCAAGAGACGGGTGCCGCGCAGACGTTCACCGGCTTCCTCGTCTTCGTGCGACTCAATGTCGAAACGGCACCCGATGCCATCGATGCGCCCAGATCCTCCACGGCGGGTTTTCTTTATGCGGCTTTTCGAACCAGCGATCTGTTCCAGACCGCGCTCAGTCGATCGCCGCTGCTGCCGGTCAACACGGAAATCTACGACGGCGACGGCGCGGTGAACGGCGACAATCTGCTGTTCCGGTCGGAAACGCCACCGGCTTCGACATTCGGCGACAGGCTGCTGGTCACCCGCAAGATCGTTGTGGCCGGGCGGCCATGGACTGTTTTGTTCCGGCCGACGAGCGCCTTCTCGCAGCCGTCGTCGCGCGCCATTCCGGTGATGCTGGGGCTGTTCGGCCTGTTGTTGGCGGGCGCCATCGCGCTGGTCGCGCGTTACCAGGAGCGCGCCTATGAGGCGGCGGCGCGCTTGCACGAGACGACGGAAAAGAGCCTGCTCGAAAAAGACCTGATGCTGCAGGAGATGAAGCATCGCATCAAGAATTCGATCACCAGGGTGCTGGCGATCGCGCGCCAGACGGCTTCGCGGGCCACGGACGTCAATGAGTTTTCCGCATCCTTCTCGGCCCGGCTCCAGGCGATGGCGGCGTCCCAGGACATGCTGACGCGCTCGCGCTGGCAAAAGGCAGATCTTGCCGATCTCTTGCGCATCGAGCTTGGCCAGGTGTTCGGCAAGGAGCTGCCCGAAGGGCTGTTGTCAGGGCCGCAGGTGCTGCTCGACGAAAACACGACGCAAGCGCTCGGCTTGATCTTTCACGAACTGGCGACGAATGCGCTGAAATACGGCGAAGCCGGCAATTCGGCCAATTCGCTCAAGGGGGACTGGGCGCTGAAAGTGGACTGGTCGCTCGAAGGACGCGGGCGTGACAGGACGCTGGCTCTCAACTGGCGCGAAACCGGTCAGAAGAAACTCGAAGCGCCTGCCAAGACCGGATTCGGCACCAAGCTGATAGACCTTAACGTCACGCGCGAATTGCGCGGCACGATCCATCGCGATTACCGGGCCAATGGGCTGAACGTGGAAATCAGAATCCCCCTGGCGAACTGAGCGCGATCGCCAGGCGCAGAATCAACCATCCAAACAACGAAAATCCGGAGGCCGGCGGACCGGTCTCCGGACCAACGTTTCGATTATCGCCGAACTAGTTGCAGCGAGCCGTGTAGATCCGGCCGCGATGATCGCGATACTGGCAATAGCCATTGCGCAGGTTGCGCACCAGCAGGCCGGAACCGGCACCCACGGCCGCGCCGATCAGCGCGCCCTTGCTGCCGCCGACCAAGCCGCCGACACCGGCGCCAATCAAGCCGCCGCCAACCACGTCCTGTTCGGTCGAGGTGCAGCCACTGACCGCCACCACCGCAACCATGGCAATAATCATCTTCCGCATAGAGTCACTCCTCACTTTGTGTCCCACTTTAGCAAGCTCCAGCTACCATTTAGCATGAAACGGCGGCCTTTGCTGCTGCAATCTATTGTTGGTGAAGAGAGTCTTTTTCTGGGCGTACCATGTTCGACGCTATCACGACGCTGGAATCGCCAGGGAAGCATCGACAGTGCCGTCGAAACGCACATTCCAGATGATCTGGTCATAATCGTCTTCCGGAGCCGGATCGACCGAAAGCCCCGATATTCCGAGCCTGCTCCTGACCATCGACTCATCGGTCCCAAATCACTCTTGCCACAGTAACGGCCTCATTCGGCAGGGTTCCTGCACGGCAGCTTCGCGACTCATAAGGATGGAGGGCATGGCGCGCGGGGCGCAGACTATCAGTAGGCCAGTTGGAAGAGCACGACTGCGAGTGTGACCGCAGCCAGACCTAGGGCGAGAAGGGCTGTGAGGTCTGAGGGACAGGAGGCTTCAGTACGGACGCCTCGGGCTGCAAGTTCCTGCCGCGGAAATGTCCGGCAATGCAACAGGTTCCAGCGGTATCTGGGAAAAACAGCATCCACTTTTATGGTGAACAGCCAGTTAAGGATCCGGCAAACGCCGGTCGCTCATTCCGTCTCGAAATTGCCATGCGGAACAACAAGGCGGTATTCGAGGCGATCAGCCGCGATTTCGAGCGTCGCCGTGCCGTTCAGCGATGCCGGCACAACCCGTTCGAGTGCGACGCTGCCGAAGCGCTTCTCGCTACGCTGGTTGTCGTTGGCTCCGATCGTCTCGGCCCACGTCAGAGACAGGGAGGTCCCGGTGTCGTCGGGAGTCAGGCTGGCTGTAACCTCGACAAACCCATTCGGCCGCGACAGGGCGCCATAGCTCACCGAGTTGACGGCGAGTTCATGCATGGCGAGGCCGATATGCAGGGCAGCGTTGGGATTGAGATAGGGGTTTGCCCCCTGAAAACGCAGGCTGCGCACCGGATCCCCGCCGTAGCGGCCAACCTGGCCCGACACCAGTTCGCGAAGTGCGGCGCCCCGCCAATTGGAGGAGGTCACGAGATCCTGGGATGAAGCCAGTGATTGCAGCCGGCCGCGGAAGCGTGTCAGGAAATCGCCGATGCCGTCGGAGTAGCGCCCGGTCTGGGTGGCTATGCTTTGAATGATCGCCAGCAGATTCTTCGAGCGATGACTGACTTCACGCAACAGCGTCGTGAGGGTCTGCTCGCGGCGTTTCTGCTCGGTCGTCTCGACCATCGTGGTGACGACGCCTTGCACCGTGCCGCCATCGCCGTGGTCGGCATCGATCCAGACTTGAAACCAGCGGATGCCATCCTCGGCGGGAACGCTGATCTCGAGATGTTGCGGGTTGCCGGATGCAATGACGTCGCGTTTGGCCGCGCCAATGCGGTCTGCCTGCGCCGCCGGCAGGATGCCATTGCTGTCGGCGGTATCGGAAACCCAGGGCGCACGCATGTTGCGCGCCCATACGGTCCTCATCTCGCGATCCTGATAGAGAACGGAAATGCCTGCATTGTGCAAAGCGTGGAGAAGAGCCCGACCAAGCTGCATGCCGTTTTCGGCAGGGTGCAAGGCGATGACTTCATCGCTTTGCACATCGTTCTCTCTATTTCCGATTCTGGAACGCATCGACCAATCTGTCCACCCAACTCAGGCTGAACGGCTCACTCTTGAATGGGTTCCACAGGAGATTTCCCGAAACGAGCTTCCAAAAGCGGTCCGCCGGACGGTGCCCTTTGAAGGATACCGCCCGGCGGTGACTGGAAACCGTTTGAGGGGTGCGGCTTCCAGTGTTCGCTCGATGATCGCTCGGTCCTCACGCCCGTCTGAACAGACCCGCAAGAAGCGAAATGATCAGGAAAGCGAGAAAGATGAAAAACAATATCTGCGCTATGCCAGCAGATGTACCGGCGATACCGCCGAAACCAAGCGCGCCGGCGATGATTGCCACGACGAGAAATACGAGCGCCCAGTAAAGCATGATCCATCTCCTTCGAATGGTGCGATGAAAACGTGGGTAGATGCGGTTTGTTCCACCCTTTGCCGAAAAAGACGATGCTTGCAAATCGTTCGGAGCTGGGGGCGCGGGGAAATTTGCCGTTGCCGCCCGATGCGTGCATCAGGCGGCACGAATTGGAGAATTGATGAATTGAAGATATGGAGAAAATCGGCGAGCGAGGCTATCGCCTCGGGTTCGTCAATTCTTCAATTCATCCACTCCTCAATTCCCGACTATGCGGCGGCTTTCGCCTGGCGATCGAAGAACAGCGCCTGGCTGATCAGCGCCTTGACCATGTCGGGATTGAACGGCTTGGTGACCAGAAAGGCCGGTTCGGGACGCTCGCCGGTCAACAGACGCTCGGGAAAGGCGGTGATGAAGATCACCGGCACCGACGTCGACGACAGGATCTCGTTCACCGCCTCGATACCCGAACTGCCGTCGGCAAGCTGAATGTCGGCCAGCACCATCTTCGGTCGTGTCTTGCCGAACATCGTCACCGCCTCGTCATGGGTACGCGCCGTTCCGACGACGCGGTGCCCGAGGCTCTCGACCATTTCCTCTATGTCCATTGCGATCAGCGGTTCATCCTCGATGATCAGTACGTCGGTGGCCACCTGGCGAGAAATCTCGCTGCTAGCCTGCGCCAGCAGCTCTGAAAATTCCTGGTCGCCGACATCGAGTATCTCTGCCGCCTCGTCCTCGCTGAAACCTTCGACGGCGACGAGCAGGAAGGCCTGACGGGGAAGCGGCGCAATCGCATTCAGATTGGCGGCGGCCCGCTGTTCCCACGCCGATTGCGCGTGCTCCTGCGGGACGCGGATGGCGACCGATGTGAACAGCTTGGCGAAAACCTTGTACAGTGCGATACGGTCGCTCGATGCCTCAGGGAAGATGTCGATATCGGCTATGATGGCTTCGAGCATCGCGGCGACCATGGCGTCGCCACTTTCCTGCGATCCGGAAACGGCCCGCGAGAAGCGGCGCAGGAACGGCAGGTGTGGTGCGATGGTGGCAGATAAGCTCATGATAGTACGTCTCCCTCAGAATGACGTGGTTGCATAGATGGCAGATCGAGCCGATTGCAAGCCCAGTCAAACAACGCCGGTCCTGAGAAAAAGTTCCCGGCCCTGATGGAACTAATGCGGGAAGAGAGCGTTTGGAACGGGGATGGGGCAACCAGACGAAGGGGGCCGCTTGCGTTGTCGAGTCCGTTGTGAGCGGCTTGGTTTCTGGAATATAAGGGCAAAATGAAGGATATGACGAAAGATATTCTGGCTGGCGCCGCGGGCAGGCGCCGGAACGGTTCCGGTGACGCGCTTGGACCGAACTCCGAAATCGGACGCAAACTCAAACAATATTACGACGAACTGGTCTCTGACGATGTGCCGGATCGCTTCGCCCGGTTGCTCAGCCAACTGGAACGGGCCGAACCTGCGCAGAAGAAGGACTGAGGCATGGCAGCGGTCTCCCAAGGCTTCAAGACCGATCTGCTTGGGGCGATCCCGAGCTTGCGCGCTTTTGCCGTGTCGCTGACGCAGAATGCCGACAAAGCGGACGATCTTGTCCAGGAAACGCTGGTCAAGGCGTGGGACAAGCATGAGAGCTTCCAGCCCGGTACCAACCTCAAAGCATGGCTTTTCACCATCTTGCGCAATGAATTCTATTCGCAGATGCGCAAACGCGGGCGCGAGGTGCAAGACAGCGACGGTATCATGACGGCCAGGCTTTCCGTTCATCCGGCCCAGCATGGCCAGCTCGACCTGAAGGATTTTCGCGGCGCCCTCGAACAATTGCCAGAGGACCAGCGCGAAGCCATCATCCTTATCGGTGCGTCGGGTTTCTCCTACGAAGAGGCCGCCGAGATCTGCGGATGCGCGGTCGGGACGATCAAGAGCCGGGTCAGCCGGGCCCGCACACGCTTGCAGGAGATTCTGAAAATATCAGGCGAAGACGAGTATGGTCCGGATGCGATTTCTGCCCAGGTCACGGGCACGCCGGCCAGTTGACCTGCGATCGCCAGCCGCAATCCGCAAGGTCGGGATATTGTTTCAATCGGAAAAGGCACGTCCGCAGGCCGCCGCCACCGCTTGCACCAGGTCTTCACCCGAATAGGGTTTGCCGACCAGCCTGACGCCAGGAAAGGCTGCCTTGATTTCATCGGCATCCGAATAGCCCGTCGCAAATACGAAAGGTACGCCTGCCGCGCGCAGCCCCGAAGCGAAATCGAGTGTCGAGGCACCGGCCACCATGAGATCAACAATGGCTGCATCGAACTGTGTGGCGACCTCGCGGCCATCGACCTCGGTCAGATCGCGGGCGATCACCACTTCACCGGCGCCGTGGTCACGGCAAAGCTGCTCGACATCCATGGCGATGAGAAATTCATCCTCCAGAACGAGAATCCGCAATCCGTCAAGCAATGTGGGCACAGGCGATGTCTCCTTGAAACGCATTAAGTCATGATCACTAATTGGCGTGCTGTCATTTAAAAAAGACATGTGGCCGGCGGCGGAACCTCAATCCTTGCAACGCGTTGAAATGCAGTTCGTCCGAAGAGCGGCTTTTCAGCGCAAAGCAGCCCCCCTCTACCCGCCAATATAGCTGCGAGAACTGCCCGTTGCGGCCGTTGCCGGTTTTCCGCGAGTTCGAAAAACAGGACCTGGCCTTCGTCAGCAAATTCAAAAAGGGCAACTCGCCGTCGATAACGGTGCCACGGTCCGGGCCAAGGTCGTCGGGCTGAACGGCAAGCACTCCATCCAGATACCGATCACTCAACAACACATCGCCGACACGCTCGGCCTGTCGCTGGTTCATACCAACAAGACGATCCGCAAGCTGATGGATCGCAAACTGATCGCCTGGCGCGACGGCGGCTGCGAAATCATCGACGCTGAAGGGCTAAAGCGACTGGCCAGCTGGGAAGGGTTGGGCGAGGCGCGCCGGCCGCTGATCTGACGAGGCGCCTTTTGCCTTGTCGGCGGACGGGTGCGCGCCGATGAGTTTTCGGCTAGTTTGTCCCCGGTGTCGGAACCTTGAGACATGCGGCGCGTTTGAAATCGAGCAATCACAGGGAGTTAAGCGATGGCAACTGCCGCAGGAAAGACCGCAAGCGAGGCCCGTGCAAATGCGGACCTCGAAGCCGATATCAGGCAGCTGAAGGCCGATATCGACAAGCTCACCAAGCAGTTGGCCAAGACCGGCGAGCATGGCTATGGCACCGCGCGTCGTGCAGCCACGGAAGGCGTCGAGCAGTTGCGTGCGCAAGGCGAAGCAGCCTTTGACAGCCTGCGCAGCAACGCCAAGGATATCGAAGCACAAATGATGGCAAGCGTGCGTGAGAAACCGGTGACGTCATTGGCGATCGCTGCCGGCGTCGGTTTCCTTTTCGCGCTCCTCGCGCGTCGCTAGTCGCATCCCCTGATGGGAATGCTCGCATCCCTGATTTCCGGCTTGGCGTCGGGCGAAGCCGTTGCCGCCGGGCGCCGGGCGCGCAGGGCGGCAATCGTCTATGGGCTGGCTCTGACGGCCGCGCTCTGTGGTCTCGGTTTTCTGGTCGGCGCAGCCTATATCTGGGCGGCGACGCGCTACGGGTCGCTTGCCGCCGCGCTGGGCTTTGGCGCCGCTTTCTTGGTGCTTGCCGGGCTGATTCTGCTGATTTACCAGCTATCCGCAGGCTCGCGCGCCCGACGCCGGGCGCAACGCCGCAACGCCGACATGAAAGCAGTTGGCATCGCCGCTGCGCTCGCCGTGCTGCCGACGCTGCTCAAGGGAAAAGGCGGTCTCGGTGTCATTCTCGGTCCGGCTGTAGCGCTCGCGGCTTACGCGATCTACCGCGAGAATGTGAAACCTGATGATCCGGACGAGAGCGAGCGGAAATAGGGTCTTTTTTGTCGAGTATGATCTTTTCCGAAATCGGCTTCCACTTTTCGGGATTATGGCCTGTTACTTCGACAGATCCTCCAGCGGCATCGATATCTCGGCAAACACGCCTTCCGGTCGGAATTCGTGGGTCACTTCGCTGGCAATGACCTTGGCAAGGCTGCGGCGGATGAGGATCGAGCCGAAGCCATGCCGCTCAGGCGGGACGACTTGCGGGCCGCCGCTTTCGCGCCAGGTCAGCACAAGGCGCTGGGCGCCCTTTCTGCCTTGCTTCCTCCAGCCGAGATCAATCCTGCCTGATACGACCGACAGCGATCCGTACTGCAGTGCATTGCTACCCAGTTCATGCAGGATCAGGCCGAGCCCTACGGCCTGGTCGGGCGACAGCAGCAAATCGTCGCCGGAGATCGTCAGGCGCGCCTGTTTGGCCGTGTCGAAGGGCCTGACCTCGATCTGGACGAGTTCACGGATGCCGATGCCGCGCCACTCGCGGTCCGATAGCAGGCTGTGAGCGATGCCCAAGGCCTGAAGCCGGGCGCCAAAGGCCTCGAGGAATTCGCTCGGCTGGCGGGCGTGACGCACGGTCTGCGTCGCCAGTGCCTGGACCGTCGCCAGCGTGTTCTTGACGCGGTGGTTGAGCTCACGCAGCAGCAGCCGTTGACGTTCGTCGCCAAGCTTGCGCTCCGATATGTCGTAGTTGACGCCGAAGATCAGCGTCGGCTTGCCGTCGCCGTCTCGCTCGATGACGCGGCCACGCGTGGCGAGCCAGCGTGGCGGATGAATGCCCTTCACCCGGTATTCGCCGAAATAGTCGTCGCTGCCAGTCAAGGCATCGCGAAAACGGGTCTCGGTCTGGTAGACGTCGCGCGGATCGATGGCGGTGAGGATGTCGCGTGCCCGCAGCCGGTTTGAGCGCGGCAGGTTGAACAGCTCCGTCAGCAACGTGTCGCATTCGATGACGTCGGTACGGATGTCCCACGCCCAGCTGGCGAGCGATGCCGCGTCGAGCGCGATGGCGCGTCGTTTTTCCTCGCGCACGAGCGCAGCCTCGGCGATGGCGCCGCTGCGGGTCGCGTCCTTCAAGATGAACAGGCTGGCGGCGAGGTCGGCGAGCGCCTTCAACTGGTCGAGCTCGGCGCGGGATGGAAAGGGATGAGGCTTGCTGTCGAGCACGCACAGCGCGCCGATGCGCGCACCCGCCACGATTATCGGCGCGCCGGCATAGAAGCGTACATGGTGCTTGCCAGTGACCAGCGGGTTGGTCTTGAAACGGGGATCCGTCGTTGCATCCGCGACCACCATCGGTTCGTGGCCGGCGGCAATCGCATGGGCGCAGAAGGACGTGTCGGCCGCGGCCGCGGTCTCGTCCAAACCGAAGCAGGATTTGAACCATTGCCGCCCATGGTCAACAAGGGTGACAGTGGCGATCGGCACCTGCATCACCGCCGCGGCAAGACTGCTGATGCGGTCGAAATCCGGGTCGGCCGCAGTATCCAGTATCTCCAGCCCATGCAGCACGGCCAGCCGGTCCTCGTCCTCGACCGCGCACGCAACTTCGGCCGGCAAATCCGGCACTATCTTGGCCTTGCTATTCACCCAAGTCCCCAATGCCCGGTCTTCGTCCTCGCCCGCGCGCCGTCTTCGTCGGCCCGGAACCATCCTAGCGAGGAACCGTTACCTGACCATATTGTGCCAGACGCGTCACCTGGTGCAAAACGAGATAAGGACCGACCATGCCCAAGATCATTCCCGAAAATAAGGCGCGTCAGGGGCGATGGGGCTGGCACGGCCTGCGCATTTTGATTGCCGCGCTGTTGCTGGCCTTCGCTGCCTGGGGCATCGCCGAGATCTATGGTGAAATTGTCAAGACGCCGGCGACAGAGCAAGGAAGTGCGCCGAGCGGCTAGATTTTCGGGCTTCATCGCTAGAGATCGCATCAGGCAGCCTTTGCCTCGGCGACGCTGGCCGGCACCAGGACATTCAGTGCGCCAGGGTGGATTTCGATCGTCGTTTCACGGTCGAGACGAACCAGTTCTCCATCCATCACGGCACGAAACTTGCTGCTCCCCGAATGGATTTTCAGGACCGTCTTGTTCGCCTGATGAATTTCGACATGTTCGTTGTCGCGCCATTTGCCGCGCGCCATATTGAAGAAGAATTTGACCAGTTCGGCGCGCTGTTGCGCCACCGTGATATAGACGCCAAGCACGCCGCCTGCTGGGTTGTCGGCATAGGGCAAGTGGCCTTCGCCGAACAGATTGTTGGTGATGCCGATGCCGGTAATGCGGGCCGCCATCTCGGCGTCGCCGATGCTGAGCGTCACGTTCATCGCCGGTGGATTGTTGATCGTGGCCCAGGCCGCCTTGGCCGAGGCGCGGATTTTTCCCAGGCGTGAACCAAACTCCATCTTTTGGCGCAGTTGCACCAGCTTCGCATGTATGCCGATCGAGAACTGGTGGATGAAGGGCCTGCCGTTGGCAGTCGCCATGTCGACCGCAATGATTTCGCCGTCGGCGAAAGATTCAAGCGCGGCATCGAGCGTCTGGGGAATACCGAGCCCGCGCGCGAACAGGTTCATGGTACCTGCCGGCAATATGGCGAGCGCCTTCTTCGTGCCCATTAGCCGGGCAGCCGCGGCGGAAATGGTCCCGTCGCCGCCACCGGCCAGCACGACATCGATAGTGCGACGTGAAGCCACGCTGTCGAGCGTTTCCACTACATCCTTGCCGGCGACAATCTCGATGCTGAGAGAGTGACCTGCCGTCTCCAGCGTCCGATGCATCCTATCGGAGAAAGCGGCAATGTCGGTTGTGCGCAAGGTGCCACCTTCCCGGTTCAGCACCGCTGCAAATTTCATGCCCCGCTCCGTTATTCGACCATGGTTGGACCGGGACAGACCCAGCCGCAGGCAGAAACGCGGCGAAGCGGGAAAGGTTCCGCTCGAGAGCAATCGACATTCGCTCGGCTCGCTCTGCGGCCAAGGCACTCGTCCGGTGCTTTCGGGCACGGATGCCCGCGCTTTTTGTCGGAACAACAGCATGCTCACGACGTTGTGAAGCTGTAAAAGACGCCGCGTCCGATCGCCTTTAGCGACGATGCGTGGCGAGCACGAAATCAGGCACGAGGAGAGAACATCATGACCCGCAACCTCTTAGCCACGACCGCACTCGCAGCGCTGGTCGCGACCGGGGCCTACGCGCAGAGCACGACAGCCCCGGCGCCAGCGACCGGTCCTGCCGTTCAGCAGCCAGGCGCCGCTCCAGTGCGCGCAGAGGGCAGCATCGTCACCAACATCATCGGCGAATCCGTCTACAACGGCACCGCCGATGATGCCGAGAATATCGGCAAAGTCACTGACGTCGTCTTCGACAAGGATGGGCAGGCGAAATCCGTCATCATAGGCGTGGGCGGCTTTCTGGGTGTAGGCACGAAAAATGTCGCGTTCGACTATGACAAACTGCAATGGGCCGAAAAGAACGGCGACCGCTGGCTGGTTGCCCGGACCACCAAGGAAGAGTTGACTGCGCAGGCTGAATTCGACACGAAACCCTACGCTCCTGCGCCTGCCGCTCCGACTGCGGCGCCAACAGCACCTGCGACGACGGATACCGCGCAAAAGCCTGTCGACATGAACGCCGCTCCGACGGAACCCGTGAAGCGCGCCGACGGCAATCTTGCCACCAACATCATTGGCGAAACCGTCTACAACGGCACCGGCGATGACGCGCAGAACATTGGCAGTGTCAACGACATCGTTCTGACCAAGGAAGGCAAAGCGCAGTCCCTGATCATCGGCGTTGGCGGATTCCTTGGTATAGGGGCCAAGAACGTCCCCTATGATTTCAACAAGGCCAAATGGGCCGAGAGGAACGGCGATCGCTGGCTGGTGGCCCAGACCACCAAGGAAGAGCTGCAGGCGCAGCCGGATTTCAACCGCAAGGCCTATGATCCGCTGCCGGCAACGACGGCTTCCAATGCGCCTCCAGCAACCGCACCGGCCGCC
Source organism: Mesorhizobium sp. M1050 (assembly GCF_040318715.1). Taxonomy (NCBI): domain Bacteria; kingdom Pseudomonadati; phylum Pseudomonadota; class Alphaproteobacteria; order Hyphomicrobiales; family Phyllobacteriaceae; genus Mesorhizobium; species Mesorhizobium sp. M1050. The sequence continues at coordinate 40,202 of NZ_JAMYMV010000046.1, forward strand.
GCGACGGCACCTGACCAGACAAAGACCGCAGCCATCGACAAGTCTGCGCTGACGGAAATGCCGGTTGGTGAGATCCGCGTCAACGATCTGAAGGGCACCACCGTCTACGGTGCCAACGACGCCAAGGTAGGCGTGATCGGCGACGTCGTCTTGACCCCCGACAAAAAACCCGATGCCGTGATCGTCGATGTCGGCGGCTTCCTCGGCATTGGCGCGAAGGAAGTCGCGGTCGGCATGGACAATCTCAAATTCATGACCGACAAGAACGGCAAGAAGTATCTCTACACGACCTTCACCAAGCAACAGCTTGAGGCTCAAACCGCCTATGACAAAGGCAGCTATGCCCAAAAGCGCGATCAGCAGCGCATGATCATGAGGTAGGCAACAGGCAGTAGGGCTGGACCGTCGACGTACCGGTTCGCCTTACTGCCCTATTCCCTTGCCACTCTAGGCTATGTGACCAACCACGCCGTGCTCGGTCAGTTCTGCCAGTGCCAGCGACTGGTCGAGATGTTCGGCTCGCCAGGCAAGCAGCCGTTCGGCGAACTCCAGCCGCACGACGAGATAGGCTGGATCGGCGGCCAGATTGTTCAACTCGCCCCTATCATTTTCCAGATCGAACAGCAGCGGCGGCAGGCCGCCACCGAAATGCACATATTTGAATTTTTCTGTGCGGATGACGGCGAGGTTGCACTGGCGTGAGGCGATGCCGAAATGCCGTTCAGCCTCACCATCGGCGATCGAACGGAAATCGAACTCCCAGTGCGCGGCATCGCGCCAGTCCGGAGGGCTTCCGCCGTCCAGGAACGGCTTCACCGAGTATCCGTCGAGATGCGGCGCGGGTGCTTCGCCGAGCAGATCGAGAAGCGTCGGCAAAATGTCCACCGCTTCGGTGAAGCGATCGACGCTGCCGCCGGCAGCCGTGGCGTGGAGCGGGTCGCGGATGATCAGCGGAATGTGGTAGCTGCCGTCGAAGTAGCCGCCCTTGCCCAGCATGAAATGGTCGCCCATCATCTCGGCATGGTCCGATGTCAGCACGATGATGGTGTCGTCCCACGCGCCCCCGGCCTTGACCGATTGCCAGATGCGACCGAGCTGCGCGTCGACCTCGGAGATCATGCCGTAATAGATGGCGCGGATGCGGCGAAAGTCGTCCTCGTTCCAGTCGTGCACCTTGCCCTTGGCGTCGGGACGGAATTTCATCTGCTTCTGCCGGCCTAGATCAAAGGCGAGATAGGGATGGCTTTCGGCCTCTGTCTGCCAGTTTGCCGCACGCTGGAAGGAAGGTCCGTCGCGCGGATCATACATCGTGTTGTAGGGCTCCGGGACGATGAAGGGCGGATGCGGGCTGATGAAGGAAAGATGCGCGAACCAAGGCGCCGCGTCCTCCTGCTCGCCGAGCCAGCGCGTGAATTCGCCGGTCAGGAAGGCGGCCGGGGTTTCGTTTCTGGTGTAAACAGGCGGCGCGTTGCTGACGGATGCGATGGCCTTGCCTTGGGCCACCGGGCGGTGGATGTCGGGAGATCCGGCGCTGATGTCGACGCCCCGCTGCTTCAGCCAGGAAAGCCACTGTTTCTGATGTTCGGGCAGCAACTGGCGCACCGCAAAGCCCGGCAGCACGCCTTCATAGCTTTGCAGCCGCGGGTCGCCCGGCGCCAGCAAGCGCGGATCGAGTGAGACGTCGGTGTAGCCGAACAGCGTCGGATCGTAGCCCAGACCGCGCGCATGCAGCGCGATATTGCCGTGACGGGCGTCGAGCGGCGTACCGTTGCGGCAGACGCGGTTGTTCATCTGGTAGAGGCCAGTGTAGAAGCAGGCGCGGGCCGGCGAGCAGGGCGCCGCGCCGCCATAGTGCCGCTTGAACAGCACACCCTCCGCGGCCAGCGCATCGGCATTCGGCGTCTTCACGAGCGGGTGGCCCGCGGCCGACAGGCAATCGCCGCGCCACTGGTCGCATGTGATCAGCAGAATGTTAGGCCGCCTGGTTTTCCCAGTCACTCGCGATACCCCCTGTCCGGATGCTCGAAAACGCCGCTCATGGAACCGAATTCTGCCGACGGCGCAAGTCTGTCTTGTAAGTCGTTTGGTGAACGGTTCCGCATCAATTGTTCACTTGTACAACACAGTCCATTCTGTGTTTGCCGCCTTTGCCTTAAGCGCCCGCATCCTCATATTGGCGTGGACAGCGGCGAGGGCCGCACAAGCATCAAGGGAAGGAGCAAGACAATGCTCGACCAGATCAAGGGCCTGCATCACGTCACCTCGATGGCCAGGGATGCCCGGCAGAACAATGAGTTCTTCACCCAGAAGCTCGGCCAGCGCCGAGTCAAGAAGACCGTCAACTTCGACGCGCCCGATGTCTACCATCTCTATTATGGCGACGAGACAGGCACGCCCGGTTCGGTGATGACCTATTTCCCGTTCCCCAATATCGGAAAGGGCCGGCATGGCGTCGGCGAAGTCGGTACCACGGTTTATTCGGTGCCGGAGGGTACGCTTGGCTATTGGGAAAAGCGTTTTGCCGACGAAGGCGTCGCCGGCGTGTCGCGCGAAGTGACGTTCGGCGAGAAGCGTCTGGCCTTTGCAGGCCCCGATGGCGATGGTTTCGCGCTGGTCGAAGACAAGGCGGACAGCAGAGCGCCATGGGCGAAAGGCGGCATTCCCGTTGATGAGGCGATCCGCGGCTTCCACTCGGTGTCGCTGCAGCTGAAGGATGGCGGCGCTACCGAGGAGCTTCTGAAATTCATGGGCTACGAGGAGATCGAGAGATCAGGCAATGTCAGGCGGCTCGCTTTGAAGAACGGCAACGGCGCCGATGTCGTCGACATCGAATCGCTGCCGACCGCGGCCTTTGCCGATCTGGGCGCCGGCTCCGTCCACCATGTCGCCTTCGCGGTCGAGAACCGCGCCAAGCAGCTCGAAGTGCGCAAGGCGTTGATGGACACCGGCTATGGAGTGACGCCGGTGATCGATCGCGATTATTTCTGGGCGATCTACTTCCGCACGCCGGGTGGCGTGCTGTTCGAAGTCGCCACCAACGAGCCAGGCTTCGATCGCGACGAGGATACCGCTCATCTCGGCGAGGCGTTGAAGCTGCCGACGCAGCATCAGCACCTGCGATCCCATCTCGAACAGCATCTGCAGAAACTGGAAGGCTGAGCTCATGAGCAAGGACGCGTACATCCACAAGCTGCTGCCCGGTTCGCCGGGCGGCCCGCTACTGTTCGTCCTCCATGGCACGGGAGCCGATGAGAACCAGCTTCTGTCGCTGGGGCGCGATCTCGCGCCGCAGGCGACCATCATTTCGCCGCGGGGCGATGTGTCGGAACAAGGCGCCGCGCGCTTCTTTCGCCGCACCGGCGAGGGCGTCTACGACATGGACGATCTGGCACGGGCGACGGACAAGATGGCGGGCTTCGTCAAGGCGCATGTCGAGGCGGCAAAGCCGTCGGCCGTGCTCGGCCTGGGCTACTCCAATGGCGCCAACATCCTGGCCTCCGTTATTTTTGCCAGACCGGCGCAGTTCGACGCCTCAGTGCTGATGCATCCGCTCATCCCGTTCGAACCGAAGGTCAAGGGTAGCCTCGCGGGCCGTCATATTCTGTTGACCGCCGGCAAGCGCGATCCGATATGCCCGCCGAACCTGACGACGCGGCTCGAAGCCTATTTGCGTGCCGATGGTGCCGATGTCACTGTGGAGTGGCATGAAGGCGGGCACGAGGTGCGGCCAAACGAGATCGAAGCGGCGCGGCGGCTCTTCGCCGGCGCCACCCAAGGAGTGTAAGCGATGCCTGACCAACTGCCTGAGATCGAACTGGAGGATCGCGGTTCCAAGGGGCGCTATGTCCTGCGCGGGCCCGGTGGCGCCGAGGCCGAGATGACCTTCACCAAGATTGGCGAGCACCAGATCATCATCGACCACACCGAGGTGCCGGACGCGTTTCGCGGCCAGGGTGCCGGGCTTCGGCTCGTCACCCGCGCCGTCGAGGATGCGCGTGCAGCGGGCAAGAAAATCATTCCTCTCTGCCCGTTCGCCAACGCCCAGTTCCGCCGCCACCAGGAATGGGCCGACGTGCTGAAGAAGTAGCGATATCGTTGTTCGCAAACGGCGTGGCAAGCGGCTGCAGTCTCACCGGGGTGGCTTTGGCATTTGCCCGGGTGGCGCATCCTGCCTAAGTAGATATGATCTACAGCAGCCACATCGCCGACAAACGAACCGAATGATCCCCCATGACCGAAACCGACCTCGTTCCCGTCTTCGACGGCCATAACGATACGTTGCTCAGACTTTATCAGTCGAAAGACGCGGATGTCGAAAAGCTGTTCATAGAGGGAAAATCGGGCGGCCATATCGACCTGCCGCGTGCCAAGGTCGGCGGCTTTGCCGGCGGCATGTTCGCCATCTTTCCGCCGCCCGTCGAGAAATCCAGGCGCAGCCCCGTGCCCCTGGCTCCGAGCGATGCGGAGCCGCTGCCGCCCGAGGTTCCGCGTAGTGATGCGCTGACCTCGACGATCGCGATGGCCTCGATCCTGTTCCGGCTGGAACGGGCCGGAGCTCTCACCGTCTGCCGCAGCGCGGGCGACGTGCGCAATGCCATGGCGCAAGGTTCGATCGCAGCTGTGTTCCATATCGAAGGGGTCGAAGCGATCGATCCCGAGCTTACCATGCTCGACGTGCTGCATCAGGCCGGCCTGCGCTCGCTCGGCATCGTCTGGAGCAGGCCTAATGCTTTCGGTCACGGCGTGCCGTTCCGCTTCCCCTCCTCGCCCGACACAGGGCCCGGCCTGACCGATGCCGGCAAGGCGCTGGTCAAGGCCTGCAACCAGCTGAAGATCATGATCGATCTCTCGCATCTCAATGAAAAAGGTTTTCGCGATGTTGCCGCACTCAGCGATGCGCCGCTGGTCGCCACCCATTCCAACGTGCATGCGATCAGCGGCCATTCGCGCAACCTCATCGACTGGCAACTCGGTGCGATCCGCGAATCCGGCGGTATGGTCGGACTGAATTTCGCCACCGGCTTCCTGCGCGAGGACGGCCGGATGAATGCCGACACCAGCCTCGACATCATGGTGCGCCATGTCGATTCACTGCTGCAGGCTTTGGGTGAGGACGGCGTCGGCCTCGGCTCGGACTTCGACGGTGCCATGATCCCGGCGGTCATCGGCGACGTCGCCGGCCTGCCGAAGTTGATCGATGCTTTGGCAGCGCGTGGCTTCGGCCGCGCGCTGATCGAGAAGATCGCTTATCGCAACTGGCTCAACATGCTCGAGAAGACGATCGGTTAGAACGACCTATTGGAAGCCCATGCGCTTCAGCCAATCGCTGCCGATCCCGCGATCACGGATGATCGGCAGCGGATTTTCGGAATCGAGCCGTGCGCAAATGCGGTAGACTTCAAGCGTCTCGGCGCTCATCTCGTTGCGCTTGTAGAAGAACATGGCGGCGGCATAGCGCGTGCGGCCAGACCACTTTTCGCCGAGGGGCGTGTTGATGAGCGCCCACTGCTCGGCGGCTTCCCCATCTTCTCCAGGCTTGTCGGCGTCGTCCATGATCAGAAATCCGCCGGCGGACTGGCGGCGCGGCGGTCGAGCTTGATGAACGGCCGTGCCACCACCTTGGCCCGCTTCATCAATTTCTCGTACTGCAGCTCGCGCATGGCATAGATCTCGACCCAGTGGTCGCCAACCATAGTATCACCACATGGCCGCGCCAGCGATGGCGATGTTGCCCTTGGCCATCGTGGTAGACGATGGCGTGTTCGGCCGGGGTGTTGTCTTCGATCTCCAACCCGACAAGGACGTGGCGCAGCCTGCGAACCTGGAAAGTCATGCAGAAGGTGCTTGACAGCGGTGAGCACCGTCCCACTGACTTTGCGGTCGAAAGCCGGTTGAATAGCCGGCGATGCTGGAGACCATCAGACCCATGAAGACAGCAGTCGCCAAGAAGGCCCTCGTTGAATCGGCGCGGAAAGGCGAATCCGAAAAGCGCGGGCGCAAGGCCTCGAAGGAAGTCAGGCAGCATCAGCTCATCGAGGCGACGATCGATTCCCTGGCCAAGCGCGGCTACTCGGAAACCACGATGGCCGATGTCGCGGATGGCGCCGGCCTGTCGCGCGGCATCGTCAATTTCCATTTCGAGAGCAAGGAAAAGCTGCTCATCGCGACCTTGCAACATATGTATGACGAGTATTCGGCGCACTGGCGCAATGCCTTGCAGAAGGCAGGCGATGACCCCGCCGATCAGCTTCATGCCCTGGTCTCCGCCGATTTCGACCGTTCGATCTGCAACAAGCGCAAGCTCGCCGCCTGGTGCGCCTTTTGGGGCGAGGCCAAGTCGCGGCCGAACTACCAGGCGCTGAGCAATGCGCGCGATGCCGTCTATCAGACCATATTCATCGACCTGTGCGCGACGCTCAAGCAGAGCGGCGATTATGCGTATGAGCCGCAGGTCATGGCCCTGGCACTCAGCGCCATGCTGGAGGGGCTGTGGCTGCGGTTGACGATGGGAACCGAGGACACCACCAGGGAGATCGCGTTGCAGGCGGCCAATGAATTCCTGTCGGCCGCATTCCCCAGGCACTTTCCGTGGAAGGCCGCCGGCGCGACGGAACCATAGAAAACGACAGAGGATGGAACGGCGATGAAGATACTGACCCGAGGCCTGACGGTGAGCTTGGCGCCCGGCGTGTCGGACCACTTGGTCAAGACCTTCGGCTATGGCCATGGCAACTGCGCCGGCATGGCGGCGATCGACCACACAGTGCTGGTCGAGCGTGGCTTCGACAATCTCGATAAGTTTTTCGACAACACGCAGTTCCAGCAGCCGGTGGCGCCGGAGCTCAAGCAGCGCAGGGTGGCAGAGTTCGAGAAGATCGAGGCCGGCTATTGAAGAACGAACAGGAAGGACCCGATGTCGTCATCGTCGGCGCAGGCTTCACCGGCCTGTCGGCAGCGCTTGCGCTCAAGGCAGCCGGCATCGATTTCGTTCTGCTCGAAGCCCGCGATCGCGTCGGCGGGCGGGTCGAGTCCATGGCGATCGGCGACGGCGAGCGTGTCGACAGCGGCGGTCAGTTCCTGTGCGAGGATATGCCGGCGCTGATGGCGTTGGTCGAGGAGCACGGCAAGACGCTGGTCGAGACCTATGTAGACGGCGAATTCGTCGCCCAGCCGGCTATGTCTGCGGGGGAGGCGGAACGAACCTATGTCGGCTCGATGGCGATCCGCGATCGCATGAACGCGATCGCGCCTGGTGATACTGATATCGCCGGCTTGTCAGTCGCCGCCTGGCTCGATCGCCAGGACGACCCCAAGGACGCCAAGGCAGCGTTTCGCTCAATGATCGAAGGTCTGTGGTGCCAGGCGCTGGAGAAGCTGCCGCTTTGGCATCTCATCGACAATGATCGCCGTATCACCAACGAGGTGTCGGAGCTGCAATATTTTCTCGCAGAGACCATGCATTCGCTGGCGGAGGATTTGGCTCAAGAACTGGGCGCCCGGGTGCGGCTTGGCGCGCATGTCACGCGCATCGAGCAAGGCGCAAATGGCGTGTCCACCCATACCAGCGCGGGTTCGATAGAGGCTCGTTGTCTGCTCGTCGCCGTGCCGCCGGTCATGGCCTCGAGGATAGATTATTCGCCGCCACTGCCGGCGGCTCTGGAGAAAGCACTTGGCGTCTGGCGCAGCGGGACGGTGATCAAGATGCTGCTGCGCTATCCCACCACCTTCTGGCGAGCCAAGGGCCTGAGCGGCATGGTGATGTGGCGTGACCAGCCAGGTTTGTTTGCCTGCGACGCCAGCAAGGATGACGATCATCCGGCGCTGGCGGTTTTCATCGGCGGTCCATCGGCCATCGAATGGCGTGGCTTTGGACAGGAAGGCCTCCGCACCAGAATTGCGGCGCGTCTCGTTGCAGCGCTCGGTCCGGAAGCTGCAAAGTGGATCGGCCTTGCCGTCCGATACTGGTTCGACGACCTCGGCGGCGTCGGCGGCTACAGCGACCTCATCGTCGACATGGATGCGACCGACGCCGAGCGCATCATCCTGGCCGGCGCGCCACCCGTGCATTTCGCCAGTTCGGAACTGTCGCCGTCATTTCCGGGCTATGTCGAAGGCGCCATCATTGCCGGACGGATCGCTGCGCGAAGGGTGATCGCCGAGCTTCAGTCGGAAATCGCTACCAAAGCCTCGGGATCGTAGGCGAGGCGGATCGAGGTCCCGACCGGGGTGTCGTCGGCGCCGAAATCGTTGGTTTCGGTCACCGATAGCGGTCGCAGGAGCTCGCATGAGCTCGGCCTGCTGGTCCGGCCGCTGATCAACATGTGCTTGATGGGGATAGCTCCCCTCTCCCGTTCTACAGGGAGAGGAGCGCTCATCGTCGTCTGCCCTTACGACCTCGACCTCAGCGCGTCATTCAAATTCCACATGTCCTTCTCCTCGGGCGCGGTCTCCAGGCCCAGCACCGGCAGCATCTTTGCGCAGATGGTCGTGGTGGGTGCGCACGCCGTATTCGAGGTCGGAGAGATAAAAACCCTCGAAGGCTTCGGACAGCATGGATTCGTTCGACCACACCGAGAGTTGCACATCTTCCGACATGGTGTCGCGGTCGATGCGGAAAGAGAGGTAGCGGGCGGCGGCCTGCTTGCGGCTTTCGTCGCGGTAGCGGTAGACGGCGCCGCGCAGCAGCGTCTCGCCCGTCGACAGCGGAAACTCCTGATAGAACTGCACCGATTCCGGCATCATCGAAATGACCGCGTTGGGGAAGATGCCGTAATAGACCCAGGCCTTCTTCAGGTAGTCGGGCAGATGCGCCGGCTCCGGCGCGATCTTGACGTAGTTCTTGACGCTCCAGCGCCGCCCGGCATGCGGGTTGTAAGTGGCGAATGAGCGCGACACGCCGTTGATGAAGGGCTCGTCGAAATAGGTGGCGCCATAGAGGTCCTGCAACGCAGGATGCGCCATGGCGACGTGATAGCCTTCATTGTCGACATCGCGTACCGACTTCCAGTTGACCGGGCTCTTCTGCGTCCAGATGCCCCAGGAGGGCACCATGTCGGCGGCGCTGTAGTGCGCGAATTCGGGCTCGATCGGCTTCATCAGTTCGGCAACCGAGGGCTGCGGCCCGCCATTGCGGAAACGGATGAAGATGAAGCCCATCCAGACTTCCAGATCGAGCGGCATGAGGCCGAATTCGGTCTTGTCGAGGTCGGGGAAGGAGCGCGGGCGTGCGGCACCGCGCAGCGTGCCGTCGAGATTGTAGACCCAGCCATGGAACGGGCAGACCAGCGCATTCTTGCAATTGCCTTGGCTTTCGGCGACGACGCGGCTGCCGCGGTGGCGGCACATATTGTTGAAACCGCGCACGACGCCATCCTTGCCGCGCACGATCAGGGCACGCTCACCGACGACGTCCATGGTCAGATAGTCGCCGGCGAGAGGTACGTCCGATAAATGCCCGACGATTTGCCAATGATTCCGAAAGACATGTTCCTTCTCAAGCTCGAGAAGGGCATCGGAATGGTAGCTCCAGCCCGGTAGTCCCCGCCGGTCCCAATCGTTGGGGATCGCCAGGTCGCGGAGGAGCGGGTTCATAAAACGTCTCTTCTTTTTATTGAATACTTGTTCAATACAAGCATATTTTGCATTGAAATGCAATGGTTTGTGCAAAACGGGCTGGATTCCCAGCAGAATCCGCGAGGCCTCCGGCGGCAAAATCCGCGCTGCTGGCGGCCCGGAAAGTCCCGAAGAATCCGGGTGTTAGTCGGGGTTTCAGGGCGCGGTCTGGACCCGACTTCGTGAACCATCGGAGCGGAGCCCGAGGGCGCTTTTCAGAGGAATCGGCTGGAATCGGTCGAAAGTCGCTGTCGGAATGGGGCGGATGAGTGCCCGACTTTGCCCGGTTTTGCCCGAAATGCCGTTTCAAACTCGTTACATTGCTGGTCTTGCGTCCACCTTGCCTTGTTACAAAGCGCGGCTAAGTTCGTTTCATCACCAAAAAAGAAACTCAGCGAAAGGGAAGGCAATGTATGCGAAAATCCAGACGATCCGCGGCGGACGCCGCCTCCAGGCTCCAGAGCGCAATGACCGCCGTCCGAAACTGGCGCTGCGCCAGCGGGCCAGCGACCATCCCATGGCGATGTTCATGGTGCTGGCTGCTTGCGCCTTCGTCGGCATGGCGTTCACGCCGACAATCGGGCCAGCCTTCGCTTCGTTAAACCCGCCGGCCAACCTGATCGAGGGCGCGCAGACGACGACCAAGACCGCACGTCTGCCGATCCCGGTGACCGACTTCGCCTGCAAGGGCCAAGCCTGGGGCGCCGAGAGCATCGATTGCCTCCGCGCCATCGCCGAGCAGTCCGGAGTGCACAAGACCCGCGCGATCCGCATGATCGCCAACGCGGCGCCATTGACCGACACGCCGAACATTTTCTGATTTCTGTCGAAGCATGATTCCGAAACAGGTTCCCGTTTGGGGATCATGCTCTGACCTCCCCGAGCGCTCCTCAGCGCTCCCTTCGGCTCCCGCCGCAAGTCGGGGGCCCCTTTTTATCCTTTTGTCATCGCCTGCTCGGCAATGGCCGACAGTACGCTGCGCACATCCAGCGTGCTGAATGGCTTTTCGAGGATCTCCGGCCGCTGATGTGCCGGCAAGGCCTCGATTTCGGCTTTCGCGCCGATAAGGTCGCCGGTGACCAGCACGAAACGCCGTGCCAGGTCAGTCTTTTCGGCAAGCAACTCGCGATAGATCGATATGCCGCTGATGCCGGGCATGCGCAGGTCCGAAAAGACGATGTCAGGCGGCATGTGGCCGCTCAAGGTGGCCGCACCCGATTCCCAGACTGGAACGATCCGCGACTTGATGCCCATCAGTTCGAGAATATCGGAGAGCGAGCCGGCGACATCCGGCTCATCGTCGATGATCAGGGCATGGCGCAGGCCGCTGGATCGCGGCTGGTTGTCGCCTGTAGTGGCGAGGCCGGCCACAATGGCCGGCAACTGGACGACGAAACGCGCGCCTCTCGGGATCACTTCCTCGAACCAGACATTGCCATTGTGCCGCTCGATGATGGATTTCGAGATCGACAGGCCGATGCCCGTGCCGACGCCAACCGGCTTGGTGGTGAAATAAGATTCGAAAATGCGGCTGCGGATCGCTTCCGGCACGCCGGGCCCATTGTCTTCGACCGAGAAGCAGGGATGACCCCGGTCGCTGCGGAACGTCCTCACCTTGATCAGCCGATCGCCGGCAATGCCAGCCAAGGCATGCTGGCTGTTGATAAGGAAATTGGCGGCCACCTGCGTCACATGGTCGGCGTCGGCCATGGCCAGCAGCGGGCCGGCGGCGAAGTCGGTGTCGATGATGATGCCGCTTGAGCGCGCGCCATAGGCGGTCACTTCCAGCGCCGCCCGGATCACCTGGTTGAGGTCGGTCTCGGCTTGTGCCGCGGGATGAAGCCGGACCATCGACAGGAAGCTCTTGACGATGCGGCCGCAGCGCTCGGCGGCGGCACGTACTTTCTCGGCGCGCACCTTGGTCTGCGGATCGGAGGCGAATTCGTGCAGCAGCGTCGATTGCGCCACCACCACGGCCAAAGGGTTGTTGAGCTCGTGCGACACGCCGGCCAGCAACGAACCCATCGCCGCCATCTTTTCGTTCTGGTGCAGCTTCTCGCGCTGACGGCCGATCTCCTCCTCGGCGCGCAATTTATCGCGCAGGTCGCGGATGGAGCCGAAAATCAGGCGACGGTCGGCGACCCGCATCTCGGTCGCCGTCAGCTCGATCGGGAACACTTCGCCGGCTGAGTTCTGGGTCACCGTCTCAAGCCGTTGGCCGACCATTGGCGCGCCGCGGCCGGTCATGTATTCGGCCCCCGAAGCATAGCCCTTTCGGTAGTAGATAGGCACGATGGTATCGAGCAAGTCCTTGCCGAGGATGTCGCCGCGCTGGAAGCCGAACATCTTCTCGGCGGCCGGATTGAATTCGATGATCGAGCCGGTCTCGTCGATGACGACGATGGCATCGAGGGAGGCCTGCAGCATGGTGCGGCGGATGACCTCGCTGGCATGGGCTTCGGAGGGCGAGCGTTCGATGGCGTCTCCGATGGCGAGCGCGATGATGTGCAGCGTCGCCTCTTCCTCATCGGTCCATTTACGCTCGTTGACGCAATCGTTGACCGCCAGCGTGCCCCACAGATGGCCGTGCGCGAAGACCGACACCGACAGGAAAGACTTGATGTTCTGCTTTTCGAAATCGGCTCTCAGAAAGCCCTCGAGATCGCGCGTATGCCCGGCGAAGATCTTGCCTTGCCGTTCGTCCTCGGCCAGTCGCTCCAGCAGCGGATCCGAATTGACGATCGACTGCACGATGACGGTCGGCGACGCCAGTTCGCCACCAAAGAGAGGGTCGATCCAGTAGGCGGCGACGGACTGGGCGAAACCCTGGCCAGGCAGCTCGCGCAAGCGAAACAGGATGCCACGCTGGCAATCTATCGCCCGGCAGAGCGTTTCCAGGATGCCGTCCATCTCGCGCTGCCAGTCTCCGGCCTCACGCAGTCGGCGAACGACGCGGACTGCCGCCATTGCCGCGCCCTGCCTGAACCCCTGCATATCCGTGCTTGCTGCTTCAGCGATCATCTTCTGCCGCCATTCCGGAACCGTGCCAATTCGATCAGCGAGCAACAGCTGCGAATCCGAACCCCACTGGCCTCGGAGCTCAGTTGCCGTCGCCGGTCGGCAGCGAGAAGATATAACCCTCTCCGCGCACCGTGCGCAGGAATTTCGGGTTGGCCGGATCGGTCTCGATCTTCTTGCGCAGCCGCATGATGCGAATGTCGACCGCGCGCGATGAATCCGGATCTTCGGTGAAGCCGATCGCCTCGGAGATCGCGGCGCGGGTCAGCAGCCGGTTGGCGCGGGTCAGGAAAACCTCCAGCACGTCGAATTCGCTTTTGGCCATGTCGACCACCGTGCCGTTGGCGCCGGTGACCAGCCTGCCGTCGAGATCGGCCTGGAAAGGGCCGAATGCAACGGAACGACGATCCGTCCTGGCCTTCTTGTCCTGAAGCTCCTGCGGCTGGGGAACCCGGCGCAACACGCTGCGGACCCTCGCCAGCACTTCGCGCAATTCGTAGGGTTTGACGATGTAGTCGTCGGCGCCGAGTTCCAGCCCGACGATACGGTCGAGCGCGGTGCCGGCGGCGGTCGCGTAGATGATGCCGATCGGCAGTTTCGAGCGCAGCCAGCGGCCGAGCGAGAGGCCGTCCTCGCCGGGCATGGCGATGTCGAGGATGGCGAGATGGAACGACTGCGTTTCAACGAGGCTGCGTGCGGCGGCAGCGCTTTCGGCGGTGACCACGTCATAGCCCGCGGCGCCAAGATATTCGGCGACCGCATCCCTCAAGTCGGGCTCATCCTCGACGATGACAATTCTTGCCCGCACGATGTTTTCGCTCCCACTTTCAGTGGAAAGTAGATTGGGTATAAACATGATGTCCAGCACTCATATCCGGTTGCCAGGGAACGGTTTGAAAACATGGCCGCACGATCGAACATCGCGCTTGTCTCTGTTGCCGAAGTGATCGCGACCGAGCTCGCCGACCATCTCGAGCGGCGCGGACATGATGTGCATCAGGCGCGCCAGCCCTGGGAGGCCGAATCGCTGCTGTCGGGAAAGGGCATCGACGTCGTCGTCGTCGGCGACAGTCTCAGCCAGGCCGAGGGGCGGGACCTGCTTCGGCGTTATGGCGGCCAAGGCGGGGGCGGCGAGGGCGGACCGGATTTCATCCTGATCTGCCGGCCGGCCGATCTTGTCGACAAGGTACTGGCGCTGGAGCTTGGGGCGGCCGACGTCGTCGAGAGCCCGCTCAATGTCAGGGAGCTCGCCGCCCGTGTTGGCGGCCTGCTTTCGCGACGCGGCAGGGGCACCCCGGAACTGATCGTGCTGGAGAACGCGACCGTCGATCTGAGGTCGGCCATGGTCATGCATCGCTCCGGCACGGAAGAACAGCTCTCGCCGGGTCAGGTGGCGCTGCTCCGGCTGTTCCTGGCCAGTCCGCGCAAGGTGCTGACGCGCGACGATATCATCGCCGCAGCGCCGGCAGAAAACGCCGACGCGTTCGATCGCTCGATCGATTCGCGCATCGTGCGGCTGCGCCGCAAGCTCGATACCGAAACCATTACCACCATACGCGGCGCCGGTTACCGGTTCGATCCGCCGCGGCAATTCGCCGACTGACTGCCGGGCGCTGACGCTCGCTCTTTTGTCGGGCATCGGATTTTCCATCTCTGGGCCCGATGCTCCCGGCGCTCAGCGTACCAGCAGAAGTGATGGGCCCACCGGCATGTCGCCGCCCATGGTGAGCTCACTGGCATGGGCGCGGTCCCTCAGGAGCACGGTGGCAAGCCCGGCAAAGCCGAGCAGACCCTGTGCGTAGAGCAGTGCGGACAGCACCGAAGCGGCAAATTTCGTGTTCATCGTAGCAGTTTCCCAAAATTGAAATGTATTGCGGATCGCTTCAGGACACCCCCGAAGTGGCCCCCCCCCCCCGCCCCCCCCCGCGGCGGGCCGGGGGGGGGGGGCGCGCGGGCCCCGGGTGGGGGGGGGGGGCGGCCACCCCCCCCCCGCACGACCCCCCCCCCCCCCGGCGGGGGGCGCGACCACGCG
>NZ_JAMYMV010000047.1:0-49706 GCF_040318715.1 Mesorhizobium sp. M1050
TTCAGAGGGTTGTCCAATAGGACCCACCCGGGAGTGCTGCGGCTTGGTAACTCCAGTCTCCTCGGTCCGGTCCGAATGGACAACCCTTGAAAGCTCACAACTAGAGCGGCGGACTTTCATGTGAGTCCATACCCTGCGGCTGCGAAGTAATTTCTGCATTCTGTTGGAGAGAAGAGATTGCAGATATCGCCAATGGCCTGCCACAGGGCGTCGATGGTTCTGATGGCCTTTGCGCGCAGGTGCGCCTTGAGCTTGGCGAATGCCCATTTCGATGGGATTGAGATCTGGGCTGTAGGGCGGCAGGAAGAGCAGCCATGCGCCTCTGGCCCGGATCGCTGCCTCGGCGGCCGGGCTCTTGTGGGCAGCGAGATTGTCGAGGATGACGACATCGCCCTTTGCCAGCGTCGGAGCGAGCTGCGTTTCGACATAGGTTTCGAAGATGCGCCGGTTCATCGGCATGTCGATACCAAAAGGGGCCGTGAGCCCATGACAGCGCAACCCGGCGATGAAGGTCTGCGTCTTCCAATGCCCGAACGGTGCCTTTGAGCGCAGCCGATGGCCCTTTAGGCAGCGGCCGCGCAGACGTGTCATCTTCGTAGTGGTCCCGGTTTCGTCGATGAACACCAGCCGATGTGGCTTAAGCCGCATCCGCGGCTGACGCCTGGTCTGCCACTCCTGCCGCGCCTTGCTGACGTCGGGACGATCTTGCTCGCTGGCCAGCAGCGTTTTTTTTTAGCGATAGCCATTCCTGATGAGCCAGCGCGAGATCGAGGCAGGAGCGACCTGGACGTCTGTAGCAGCGGCCAGTCGGCGGCAAGCTCCGGCATGGTGATGTCATCCTTCTCGGCCACAGGGCCAAGCAGGAACGCTCGATGCGGGTCGAGCTTGGAATGGCGGCGGCCACCGCTGGCCTTGGGCGCAAGGCTCTCGGTCTTTCGATAGTTCCTCATCAGGATCACGACAAACGAAACCGACACCCCAAAATGTGCCGCCGCCGCACGCCGCGAGTGGCCAGCCTCGACAAACCGCACAACACGTTCACGCAAATCGAGCGAATAGGGCTTGGGCATGGCAAATCACCTCCTACAGGAAGTGAATCATGAACCACGCCTCACTGGAATCCCTCGCGATTCAAACTGAACGTCCGACGCTCTAGCTCAGATAAGATCATTTAAAGACAAATGCTTACGCGGATACTCCATGCGACGGCTTCCGCACCGTTTCGGTTCCTCCCCATGCCAGTTTCGTCGACCAGATAAGCCCAACTCGGAAATCCTGCCCGGAATAGATCTATCCCTGACCGGTCAAGAGAGACTGACGTCTGCCCTGCGGCCGTTTTTCAAAGACGACAATGCTGTCATAGACACAGATCGCGTCTGTTGTGTGGGTGAAAGCACTCGCCGCGAGGACGCCGCGTGCGTGATGTGCGTTGATCTCGTCGAGCTTTCCCTTGGCGAATTCCATGAACGAACCTACCTTGCGCAGTCCGCCACCGTAATCATCCCAATAGCTTGTGTGTGTGTCCTCGACGAAATAGACCCCGTTCGGCTGTACGTGATGGTAGAGATGCTCGAATGTCGCGATGACATGATCCATCATGTGGCTTCCGTCATCGATGACGATGTCGATAGGGCCATACTTTTCAACGATCCGATCGAGAAGTTGCGGATCATCTTGACTCCCAATGAAGACCTCTATTCCATCGGATTCGTGTACCTTGCATGTAGGATCGATATCGATGCCAACAATTCGCGCACCCTCGCCGAAATATGCGCGCCACATCTCAAGAGAACCTCCCTTATAGACGCCGATTTCAACAACGATTGGCCGTTGGTTCCGGAACCGTTCGAAATGACGTTCATAAACGTCGAAATAGTGCAGCCATTTGTACATCTCCTTGCCACTGTTGTTCAAAAAGTACTTGTGCAAGAACCCGCTCACCGCAGTCTTCTCCTCAGCCTCGCAACTTGCCGCCGCCAGCTGCTTTGATTGTGACTGTCACGCCCTTTGCCGACGAGGTTGGCTCTGAGCCGCGCAAACACGGGCTCCCATTCATTTGCGACCATGCAAAGGGATTCGTCGAGGCTTGGCTGGATCTCAACAAATTCCATATTTGCGAAGCGTTTGACCGCATCGACGATCCATGAACGATCGTATTTGTCCTTACCAAAGCCGGATATGACGCTGAGGCCGGTCCAGGGCGCGGCAATGGTGAACACGTCGAGATCCGGGCGAAGCGTCTTGAGCGCTGGAACCAATTTCCACACATCGCCGGTGTGGAATTGCGTTGTTGGCGGCACCCTTTGCGTCGCGTCGTCTAGCGGCGCTGTGTCATGTACGAGCAGAACCGAACTGGCGTCGCAGTAGCGTTCAAGGTTCGCAAAATCGCGCAGCACCTGGACGAAGGTGTGTAGCCCGTCGATGAACCCGACACCAACCCGGCGGCTGCCAAGCAGCAGGTCTGCAGCGCCACGATCAAAGAAGGCGTCGCTCGTCTCAGGAAAAATGTGCGTCTCCGCGCCGAGCGCCACTGTGGCACGTGGATTTGGATCGATGCCTATTGCAAGGGACGGAGCCTTGATCTTGGAAAGCGATACGCCGTCATAGACCCCTATCTCAACCACGACAGCGGGCTTCAGTTCTGCGTAGAGACGCTCCAGCCAATCGTAGTAAGAGGGTCCCGACATCCGTATGCTGGCCAACCCGATATGGGCGTCCACGCTATCAGCGGCAAGCGCTAGCGCGTTGCGGTATTGAACTTCAGCCGTCTCGTTCGCACCGATGGCGCGGTGTGCATCGCCGATCGCCATAAAGTAGGTGGCATCTCGTGCGTGGCTGCTCCGTGAAAGAACGCCGGCGGACAAAAGAAGTCGCGACGCTGCAAGATCGGCGGGTGCATGGCTGCTTGCCAGGCGAACGATGTCTGCCGCCGCCTTGTAGTTTCCGCGCTCGAATTGGACATTGGCCAACGTGACGAGTGCCGCCGAAGTCCGGTTCGTTGGAGCGGGCTCGTCCGATGGCTTTAATTGCGCCCTGAAGCCGGCGGCCGTGGCCGGTGCGACGCCGTGCGGAGACGCAATCATGGCACGGGCAAAGTGCGGAAGCAGCGACGCAGGCAAGGTTCCCACGAACGCCGAGGGGATGTGTAGGAGAAGATCCCCTGGCCCTCTCAATGCATCCCGTTCGGCTTTCCAGAGGGGCCAGTTTTTTGGTTGCATCTCGACGCTTGCATTGGTAGAGACACCGCCGTGCAATTGGTGAAATGTTGCCTCTCCCAGCGTGAGGATGAGCCTTGCCTGCGGCAGCTTCATTGCACGTTCCAGAGTGTCGAGGTTGACGAGGCCACCTCCCGGATAGCTGAAGCGTTCGTCCACGCCATGGATGGCATGCCAGCTCTCCCGGTGCATGAAAAGGGCATTCGCTTCGGCTATAGGCGAAAACCACGGATCCACCGACGATTCATCCATCGTCCCGATCTCGAACAGCCGATATCCATCATCCGGCCATCGGATTGATTGCAAAAGCGAATCCTCGATGGCCCTTGTATAACCGTTCCCAGGCGCATTCACCTGGACATCACTTCCAAGATACCAGCCGGGCGCTGCCACGACCGCCGTTGGGGCCATATCCACGCCGATGCGTGCGAAATGCACCAAACCGGGCGTCACGATGCGCGCGCCGTCAATCATCATGCCGATTTTGTCACCCCTGGCCGCCTTGATTCCGCGGTTGACGGCGGCCGCTGGCGAAGGTGATGCATCATCGATGCGCAGCAGGCGAAAGTTCGGCCCATATTCCGCGACCAGGCTCTCGCTGATGGCCGGTGACGATCCGTTGTCGACGACAATGACCTCGTAGTCATCCGATGTCACGCCTTGCTGGTAGGGCGACGCAAGCGAAAGTAAAGTTCGGGGCAGTTCTCGGGGAATGTTGTACGCGACAACAACGACGGACACGTGGTTCTGTTTCATCGCGCTTCCGTGCTTAATTGCCGGTGACTGGCTTTTGCCACCAACCGCCGGTCCAGTCTATCTCGTGTACCTCGGCTTCGATGGCGTTGCATGCGCGATAGTCATCGACCGCCTGCCGGCATGGTGGATGCGCAAGGTCGTCGATGATCGCGAACCCGCCGGGCGACAACCTCGGATAAAGCGCCTCAAGGCTATCCATTGTCGACTCGTACATGTCGCCGTCCAGACGGATGAGAGCTAATGGACCCGCCACCCGCTCAGGCAAGGTGTCACCAAACAGGCCTTTGACGAAGACCACCTGGTCATCCAAAAGGTCGTAGGCGGCAAAGTTGGATTCAACCTGCGCCTGATCGATCGCCAATTGGCGGTATTCGTGTAGCCGGTCACCACTGTCGGCTGGAAAATTCCCGGCATCCGGCGGTGGCAAACCGTCGAACGAGTCGGCAACATAGATCTTCCTGTTCTTGACCTCATTGGCAGCCAACACTCCCCTCATGAGGATACAGCAGCCACCTCGCCAGACGCCGGTTTCGATGAGATCTCCTGGCACATTCTCATCGATGACTCGCTGGACAAGGTCACGCACATTCGTCAAGCGTTTTATGCCCGCCATGGAATGGGCAACCGCCGGCCAATCGCGGCCCAGGAGACGATCTTCGCGATTGAAGGGGGTCGTCTCTCCCATTTTCGAGGGATCGATCACCTGCGAAGCGGAGCCGTAAATCGTATTGGCAATGACCTTGATAAGAAGATCTGTATAGAGGCGGTTCATAGTCGACCCTTCAAGGCGTCACGTTTTTCGAATTGAATATGCTGTTGCGGACTTCGAGCCAAAGTGCAACTGAGCTACAGTCATTTTTTGCGACGGTCTAACCAATTGCCCGTGCAAGCGAGCTGCAACCCAGTAATCCAGGGAGCTACCCAATGCCAACCGCAGATCAAGCGATAGGCATGATCGAGACGCTCGACATTGCTATTTTCCAAGTCAAAACCGAGAGCACCCTCTGTGACCGAACGAGTTTCCTGCGCGTGCAGAACTTTGCTCGTTCGGTGCTCGGCCATTATGTCTACCTTGAGGTTGGTTCACATATCGGCGGTAGCCTGTTCCCACACCTGCTCGATCCAGCCTGCGAGGCTGCGATATCGGTCGACCCGCGACCCGCGACGCAGCCTGACGAGCGTGCACAGGTCTTTCACTATCCTGAAAACTCGGCGGCTCGGATGATCGCCGTGCTTTCGGATTGGGTTCCCCCCACCGAAATGGCTAAACTTATCACAGTTGACCTAGATGTCTCCGATGTGCGGCCCGAGGTGATCGAGCCCAGGGCCACGCTCGCGCTGATCGACGGAGAACACACGAACACGGCCTGTTTTTCGGACTTTGTCGGTGTTTTACCGCTTATGAAATCGGAGTGCATTATTTCCTTCCACGACGCCAACCTGATCGCGGACGCTATTGTCAATGCGGAACGCTTCCTCGATCATCTAGGTATCACCCATGAGACGGTGTTCCTGCCGGACACGGTGGCCGTTATGGGTCTCGGGAAGCTCGCATCTGCAGTCCAGAATCAGCTTCAGCCTCACGCATTGGATCGGCAGAGTTACTTGGACCGATCACAACGGCAGCTATGGTCTCATATAGCCAGCGTGCACTCGCCCAAAATCCATGCTGAACTTGAGCGCCTGCGTTCTGAGAATTCGCAGCAGGCCGAGGAAATTGAACGTGCGCAAAAGGCGAGCCTGGACGCACAGACCCGCCTGGACGCCTTGATATCTAGCACGACCTGGCGCGCATCCGCCCCGGCAAGGGCGCTGGTCGATTGCATCAAGCGCGGCTTTGCGCCCTGACATGATGGTCACATAAATACAAATAAAATCAATAATTTAATAATGATTTCATGCTCACGGTTTGCGTTTGCGTTTTGCCTCTGCGCGAACACAGAACCTTTAGCCTTTGGAAAGGGGAGATGTGGTTCTTCTCAGAGGCGCAGGCGGCGCGCTGGGGCGAATGAATGGATATCTTTGGCATCAAGGCACTGTTGATCTGCGCGCTGATCTTCATTCCGTTCGAGAACCTGTTTGCCGAGCGGCCGCAGAAGGTTTTCCGCAAGGGCCTGATCGTCGATCTGATCTACATGCTGTTCAACGGCTTCTTCATAAAGATGGCCATGGCCATGATGGCGGCCGGTGTCCTCGGCTTCGCTGCGATCCTTGTCCCGCAATCGATAACCCAAGCCGTCAGTGGCCAGCGCGTCTGGCTGCAGGTTGCGGAAATCATCCTGATCACCGATATCGGCGTCTATTGGGCACATAGGGCTTTCCATAAAATCCCCGCGCTTTGGAAATTCCACGCAGTTCACCACGGCATCGAGGAACTGGACTGGCTTGGGGCTTTCCACAATCACCCGGTCGACATCATTGTCACCAAAGCGATATCGCTGACGCCGGTCTATTTCCTTGGGTTTTCCGATGCCTCGATCGCCGTTTTTTCGATGATCTACTTCGGCCACACAATGCTTGTTCATTCAAACGTGCGGATTCCTTTCGGCGCCTTGAAGTGGCTGATCGCCAGCCCGCAGTTCCATCGCTGGCACCATGCCAACCAGCGCGAAGCCTATGACAAGAATTTCGCCGGGCAGCTGCCTTTCCTCGACGTCATGTTCGGCACCTATAATGCCACCGGGGACAAAGTGCCGGAGAAGTACGGCGTCGACGATCCAATCCCCTCGACCTATATCGGTCAGACCGGCTATCCGTTCCTTCCCCGCAGGAAGCTGTCGAACCGACAAGCGCCGCGCACCGAAGCCTGACATCGATGGGTTGTCACGTCAGGGCGCTTGTCAACTCGGGAAGCACAGGTAAAACTCGCGAGAGCGCAATGCCGCGCCAGCGGTTATTGCGGGTTTTTCCCGTTTGCCTTGAGACCTTTCAGCATGGAATACCACGACGGCGACCTTCAGAAATTCGAAGCGTATGGCGCTGCCCCTCTTCCGGCCGCAAGTAACGAAGGCCAGGTGGAGCACGAAGGTGCGGAAATCTGGTACGCGACTTATGGGACAGGCTCTCCCGTGATTTTGTTGCATGGCGGCCTCGGCCACAGCGGCAATTGGGGATTCCAGGTTCCGGCATTGGTCGGGGCCGGCCACCGCGTCGTGGTGATCGACAGCCGGGGCCACGGGCGCAGCACGCGCGATGAGCGGCCGTGCAAATACGAACTGATGGCCTCCGACGTTCTGGCCGTGATGGACCGTCTGGAGCTGAAGAAGGCGGCTGTGGTGGGCTGGAGCGACGGCGCATGCGTCGCTTTGATCCTAGGCATGATGGCCGCGGATCGCATCGCGGGTGTATTCTTCTTCGGCTGCAACATGGATCCCAGCGGCACGAAGGAAATCGAGCCAAGCCCGGTTCTCGACCGGTGTTTCGGCCGGCACGTCAAGGACTATGCCGCATTGTCGGCTACGCCGGACCGGTTCGCTGCATTTGTTGATGCCGTAGGCCTGATGATGAAGACCGAACCCAACTATTCCGCGGCCGACCTGGCACAAATACGCGTGCCTGTGGCGATCGTTCAAAGCGAGCATGACGAGTTCATCAAACACGAGCACGCCGATTATCTCGCCCGCTGCATCCCGGCGTCCGAGCTGATCATCCTGTCCGGCGTAAGCCATTTTGCCCCGTTGCAGCGGCCTGAGCAATTCAACAGCGTTCTGCTGGCTTTCCTCGAAAAAGTTCATTCTTGAGGACGCAGGACGCTGCATTTCCAGCCCGGGTGCTGGCGACGTGGCGTTGGACGATCGCACCGCGGGAGGCTTTTCGCGTCGAATCGGCTAGACCTTCGCGGCATGAACGAGACGTCACTCTATGCGCCGGTGAAGCTGTTCCTCGAAAGCCTCGACTTTGTCGTCAAAGGCGAGATCGGCGGCTGCGACATCGTCGCACTGCGCGAGGGTGAGCCGCCCGTCGTCGTCATCTGCGAACTGAAGCTGCAGTTCAATCTCGAGCTGGTGCTGCAAGGTGTCGATCGTGCTGCGGCCTGCGACGAGGTCTGGCTGGCCGCGCGCATGTCGGCCCGGGGCAAGGGCCGCGAAAGCGATGCACGGTTTCGCAATCTCTGCCGCCGCCTTGGCTTCGGCCTGCTTGGCGTGACCGCGACCGACCGCGTTGAAGTGCTTCTCAGTCCGATCGCGCAGGCGCCGCGCAAGAATGCGCGCCGGCGCTCCCGCCTGGTCGACGAGCACCAGCGCCGTCGCGGCGATCCCGTTGCGGGAGGGGGATCGCGCAATCCGATCATGACGGCCTACCGGCAAAGCGCCCTCGCCTGCGCTGCCGCCATGGTGGACGGACCCAAGCGGCCGCGCGACCTGAAGGCGCTGACGCCGATCGCGCCGAAAATCCTGCAGCACAATGTCTACGGCTGGTTCGCGCGCGTCGACCGCGGCCTCTACGATCTCACGGATGCCGGCCGTGCTTCGCTGGTCCGTTGGCCACAGGGCGCACGATGAATCCCGACACGCAATTTTGAACGCATCGAGCATTTGATTGATCATGCCTGCGGGGTCCAAGGTGGTCCCTTGGTTGATTCCTCCGACAAAATATGGTGCTTGTCCCGCCCATGAAGAAGCTCTGCATGATCGCCTTGGCGTCTGTGACATTGAGTTTTCCGGCCAGCGCAATGGACAGTGCATTGCGCGCAGGCCTGTTGAAACTCGATCTCCAGACCCGTCTTGAACAGCGTTGTGACGCCGAAGTGCTCGACCGGATCACCCACGATGACCGCAAGTTCAAAGCCGATCGCGTCGTCGCCTACGCCTTCGCGACACCCGAGATGGACGCTGATGCAATCAAAAGCCCGGGCGCTGCGTTTCGGAGCAACGGGCAATGGTACCGGCTGAAATTCAAGTGCGAGACGGCGCCCGACCATATGGAAGTTTTGCAACTGCGCTACCGGATCGGCGACGAGATACCGGAAGCCGATTGGGCCAAATATAATCTCTACGATTGATTTGTGATCGGCCATGGTTTTGCCCAGCTATCGACGAGTGCCGCGGAGCCTCTGATCCAGATTTGACGTAACGATGCTTCGGTGATGTCGCCACGAGCGATCCCTTGACGCCAAGGGACCGCCAAGTTAGGCCCTCGGGATAATCGAGGATCACTCGGCAAATCAGCAAGGGCTTCCGGTCGATGGACATTTTCAGCGCTGCCAGCCTGACGGCCCTGCTGCAGGTCATAGCCATCGACCTTGTGCTTGCCGGCGACAATGCGATCGTCATCGGCCTCGCCGCAGCCGGCCTGCCGGCCGAACAACGCAAGAATGCGATCCTCATCGGTGTGCTGGCGGCAACCGTGCTGCGCATCGGTTTTGCCGCGGTTACCGTCAAACTGCTGGCGATCGTAGGTCTGCTGCTGGCCGGCGGTATCCTGCTGCTGTGGGTCTGCTGGAAGATGTACCGCGAGCTGCGCACATCCCAAGCCGATGAGCTGGAAGCGACCGAGGCGCTGTCGAACCTCGATCTCAACAGCGACAAGGCGGTGGCCGGAAAGGCGAAGCGCAAGACGCTCGGCCAGGCAGCCTTGCAGATTGTCGTCGCCGACGTGTCGATGTCGCTCGACAATGTGCTGGCGGTCGCGGGTGCTGCGCGCGACCATTTCCCTGTGCTGGTCATAGGTCTCGTGCTGTCGATCGCGCTGATGGGCCTCGCCGCGACTTTCATTGCCAAGCTGCTGCATCGCCACCGCTGGATCGCCTATGTCGGCCTGTTGATCATCCTCTATGTGGCGGTGGACATGGTCTATCGCGGGGCGGTGGAAGTCTGGCCGCATATAAACGGCGCGGTCAGCTGAGGCGGCTGTCCGCCGCGTCTTCGACCGAAAGCTCCGCAGTGCAAACGCCGTGCGTTTTGCCGCATCGCAGGCGTGCCCATACCATTGCCGTAATAAGTGTGGTACTGCGCCGGCAATCCTGAAAGCCCGGAAAACCTATATGTCCGCTCCCCGCGTGAGTTTTGTCAGTCTTGGATGCCCGAAGGCGCTGGTGGATTCGGAGCGTATCATCACGCGCTTGCGCGCCGAAGGCTACGAGATCGCACGCAAGCATGACGGTGCCGACCTTGTCGTCGTCAACACTTGCGGGTTTCTCGATTCCGCCCGCGACGAGTCGCTCAATGCCATCGGCTCAGCGCTTTCGGAAAACGGCAGGGTCATCGTCACCGGCTGCCTCGGTGCCGAGCCCGACGTCATTCGCGAGAAGCACCCCAATGTGCTGGCGATAACCGGACCGCAGGCCTATGAGAGCGTCATGGCCGCCGTGCATGAGGCCTCGCCGCCTTCGCACGACCCCTACATCGATCTCTTGCCGCCGCAAGGCGTCAAGCTGACGCCGCGCCACTACGCCTATCTCAAGATTTCCGAAGGCTGCAACAACCGCTGCACCTTCTGCATCATTCCCGCGTTGCGTGGCGACCTCGTCTCGCGGCCGGCGGCCGATGTGCTGCGCGAAGCCGAGAAACTGGCCAAGGCCGGCGTCAAGGAACTCCTGGTCATCTCGCAGGACACCAGCGCCTACGGCATCGACATCAAGTACCAGGCCAGCATGTTCGGCGACCGCGAAGTGCGCGCTAAGTTCCTCGACCTTTCCGAGGAACTGGGCAAGCTCGGCATCTGGGTGCGCATGCACTATGTCTACCCCTACCCGCATGTCGCCGACGTCATCCCGCTGATGGCCGATGGCAAGATCCTCCCCTATCTCGATATTCCGTTCCAGCACGCTTCGCCGCAGGTGCTGAAGAACATGCGCCGGCCGGCACATGGCGAAAAGACGCTGGAGCGCATCCGCGGCTGGCGCGAGATCTGCCCGGATCTCGCCATCCGCTCGACCTTCATCGTCGGCTTTCCCGGCGAGACCGACGACGATTTCCAGATGCTGCTTGACTGGCTCGACGAGGCCAAGATCGATCGCGCCGGCTGCTTCAAATACGAGCCGGTCCGGGGCGCCCGCTCCAACGAGCTCGGCCTCGAACAGGTCCCGCAGGAAATCAAGGAGGCGCGCTGGCACCGCTTCATGCAGCGCCAGCAGAAGATTTCAGCGGCGCAGCTAGCCAAAAAGGTCGGCAAGCGCTTGCCGGTGCTGATCGACGAGGCGCACGGCACATCGGCGAAGGGCCGCACCAAATACGACGCGCCCGAGATCGACGGCTCCGTGCACATCCAGTCGCGCCGTCCGCTGCGTCAAGGTGACATCGTCACCGTCAAGATCGACCGCGCCGATGCTTATGACCTCTATGGTTCGGCGGTTTGACGGGCGCTATTTACTACATCCGGCGATAGTTGGGGCCCTTAACCCGTCCAACCGCGATCCGCAGTAGAGTTTCCGTACTATAAATACGGAACGCGGATGGACGCCAAACCTTCGGGGCAGGATTATATCGCGACGCTGGACCTGCTCAGGCTGGCGGCAGCACTTGCTGTCGTGCTCTTTCACTATTTCTTTCGCGGCGCGGCCGCCGAAGGCTTTCTTGCCGAGGGTTATCCGCTTGCAGCGCCGTTCGCCCTCTACGGCTATCTCGGCGTCAATCTGTTCTTTCTGATCAGCGGTTTCGTCATTGCCTGGTCGGCGGAAAACCGCAGATGGGGCGAGTTTGCGGTCGCACGTTTCGTTCGCCTTTATCCTGGCTTCCTGCTCTGCATGACGCTCACCTTCACGATGGTCATCCTTGCCGGCACACCACTGATTCCAGCCTCTTTCAGTCAGTATGCCGCCAATCTGTCGATGTTCGCACCGGCCCTCGGCCAACCCTTCATGGACGGCGTGTATTGGTCGATTGTGCTTGAGCTGGTTTTCTACGGTTGGGTGACGCTGGCGCTTTTCACCGGGCTCTTCCAGAAACGCAAGCTAGAGCTGATTTTCGTCTGGCTGGCGGTGTCGGCGTTGAACGAGTTTTTCGTAGGCAGCGGCGCGGCAAGGCTGCTGTTCATCACCGAGTTCGGACCGTTCTTCGCCGCTGGCGTGGTGTTTCATCACATCCACGCACACGGCCGTTCACTACCGGCTTTGCTGCTGCTTGTCGCATCATTCCTGATGTCCTGCGGCACACTGTCGGTGACGCAGCGCTGGATGCAGGGCCACTACGGCATCGCAGTTACATCGGCCAATCTCGTCCTCGCCAATGTCGTCATGCACGCGGCCTTGATCGGCGCGGTGCTGTTGCGCAACCGTGTCAGGCCGTCGGCGCTCACCCTGGCGCTGGGCGGCCTGACCTACCCACTCTATCTGCTGCATCAGAAGATCGGTTATCTCGCGATCAATGCCGCTGCACCCCTGATCGGCAAATGGTTTGCCGCCCTCGGCTGCATCGCGCTCATGCTGGTTGTTTCATGGCTGATCTGGCGAACGTGCGAACGACCGGCTCAGCGGCTGCTCAGGATCTGGCTCGGCCTCGCGGTCGATCGGTTACGACGTGGCCGCGATATTCAAAGAGACGGGCTCCGGGACGAAGCTAGATCGTGTTGAGCGCAAAAAACTTCATGATTTTATTCCTGACTACGCATCCGAGATCGCCTCGAACTACCGGCTTTCCGATAATGAGTCTCTTGCACAAGCGAGACAGGAAATCGCATCTGACTTACCTGACGGCGTCGATACGACCGGGCACGTCTTGCTGTGCCTGGTCGATCCGACCGGAACCCCTGAAAGGCTTATTGGGTACCTATGGTACAAACAGGATCCGACGATGCGCGCGGCATTCATCAGTGATTTTCACATCTTTCCTGCCTATCAGGGTCAAGGCCTCGGTAAGCGGGCCTTAGAAGTTCTTGAAAACGACCTGAAACGCAAAGGTTTTCAACAAATAAAGCTCCGAGTGGCTGATGATAACAAACGCGCCAGGCATGTTTATGAAGCCACGGGCTTTCGGGTAACCGGAATCAACATGAGCAAACCGCTCGTGTCGAAGTGAACCCCATTTCGCCCCCTACCGGAACCGACCCCTTCTATGTCGGGCTCGCGAGATTTCGTCACACACAAGCCGGGGCACAACTTGCCGAATGAAAAAGGGCGCCTCGCGGCGCCCTCCTCATTTGTATCGCTCGCTGCTTACTGCGGCAGCTTGTCGTCGACACCCTTCACATAGAAGTTCATGCCGAGCAGCGTGCCGTCATCGGCGACTTCGCCATCCTTCAGCCACGGCGTGCCGTCCTGCTTGGCGATCGGTCCGGTGAAGGGGTTCCAGCCGCCGGCGATCTTCTTTTCGGTGGCTTCCGCCATCGCCTTCACGTCGTCGGGCATGTTGGTGAAAGGCGCGAGCTTGACCGCGCCATCCTTGATGCCGAGCCAGACATTGTCGGGCTTCCAGGTGCCGTCGAGGGCTGCCTGGACCCGGCTGATATAGTACGGACCCCATTCGTCGGTCAGCGCGGTAAGTTGCGCGTTCGGCGCGAACTTGATCATGTCGGAGGACTGGCCGAACCCGTGCAGCTTGCGCTCCTCGGCCACCTGCAGGGCAGCGGTCGAATCGGTGTGTTGGACGATGATGTCGGCGCCTTGGTCGAACAGCGCCTTGGCGGCATCGGCTTCCTTGCCCGGATCGAACCACGAGTTCACCCAGACGATCTTGGCCTTGAAGTTCGGGTTGATCGACTGTGCGCCGAGCATGAAGGAGTTGATGCCCATCACCACTTCGGGAATCGGGAATGAAACGATGTAACCGGCGACGCCGGACTTGGATTCCTTGGCGGCGATCTGGCCAAGCACATAGCGGCCTTCGTAGAACCGCGCATTGTAAATGCCGAGATTGTCGCCGGTCTTGTAGCCGGTCGCATGCTCGAACATCACCTTTGGGAATTTCTTGGCAACCTTCACTTCGGCGTCCATGAAGCCGAACGATGTGCCGAAGATCAGCTTGCAGCCTTCGCGCGCCAGACGCTCGAAAGCACGGTCGGCATCGGGGCCTTCGGAGACGTTTTCAAGGTAAGCGGTCTCGACCTTGTCGCCCAGCGCCTTCTCCACCTCGAGACGGCCCTGATCATGCTGGTAGGAATAGCCGAAGTCGCCGATAGGACCGGTATAGACCCAGCACGCCTTTAGCTTGTCCGCAGCCTCGGCGGTTGCCGCCAGCGATAGGGCGGCGGTCGTTGTCATCAGGGCAATAAGCAGTTTTTTCATTGTGTTACCTCTCTGAGTTAAGCCTTGGAGCTTCCCGTTTGTTTTTGTTGTCAACGATCCGGAACGAATGGCTGCCCCAAGGAAGCCGGCGTGTTCATCATCGTCAGACGCTTGTTGCGCGAGATTAGAACGAGAACCACGACGGTTGCCAGATAGGGCAGAGAAGAAAGCAGTTGAGACGGAAATGATTTTAGGAAAGCGATGACCTTGTAGATCACCCAGGGAGCATCGACGAAGTCTTGGAGGTTGATTGCCTGCACGTGAAGCTGGCCAACCCAAATGGCGCCGAAGATGTAGGCGCCGGCCAGCACCCGCCATGGCCGCCACGAGGCAAACACGACCAGTGCCAGCGCGATCCAACCGCGGCCGGCAGTCATATTCTCAACCCATTGCGGCGTGTAGACCAGCGACAGATGGCCGCCGGCGAGACCGGCGCAGGCGCCACCGAAGATGACGGAGAGATAGCGGTAGCGAATGACCTTGATACCAAGCGCATGCGCCGACGTATGGCTGTCGCCGATGGAGCGCAGTGTCAGCCCGGTCCGGGTCTTGAACAAGAACCACGTGACGGCAGCTGTGAGCGCAATCGAAATGTAAAAGATCGGGTCCTGGCCGAACAGCAATCGGCCTATCACCGGGATCGAGGTCAGGCCGGGAATGTCGAGGTTAGGCAGCCGTTCGCCGGGCTGACCGACGAAGCTCGTCCCCATCATGCCGGAGAGGCCGAGCCCGAGCAGCGTCAGCGACAAGCCGGTCGCCACCTGGTTGGTGGCCAGGGACAGCGTCATGACGGCAAACAGCAGCGAGAACACGGCGCCCATGGCGATTGCCGCCAGCAGCCCGATCCAGGGTGATCCCGTGAGATAACTGACGCCAAACCCGCCAACGGCGCCCATGATCATCATGCCTTCGACGCCCAGGTTGAGCACGCCGGAGCGCTCGACCACCAGTTCACCGATCGCTGCGATCAGCAGCGGCGTTGCCGCCGTGGCGATGGTCAGAAGGATGTTTACGGTGATGTCCATCAACGGGCTTCCTTCAGCTTGGGCTCCGGATCGAGTTTCGCGGCACCCTCCGGTTTTGTCAGCGCCAGGCCGATCAGGCGGATGCGGTAGTGGATGAGCGTGTCGCAGCCGAGCACGAAGAACAAAAGCATGCCCTGGAATACCCGCGCCACCTTGTCGGAGATGCCGAGTGCGCTCTGCACCGCTTCACCGCCGAGATAGGTCAGCGCCAGCACCAGGCCGGCGGCGACGATGCCGAGCGGGTTGAGGCGGCCGAGGAACGCCACGATGATGGCGGTGAAGCCGTAGCCGGGCGAAATGACAGGCTGCAGCTGGCCGATAGCACCCGAGACTTCCGAGATGCCGGCAAGCCCTGCCAACGCGCCCGACAGCAGGAAGGCGAAGAACACCATGCGTTTGAGGCCGAAGCCGGCGAAACGCCCTGCCCGCGGGCTTGACCCCAGCACGCGCACCTCGAAGCCCTTCAGCATGCGGCTCATCAGGATCCAGATCAGCACCGCGGCGACCAACGCGAAGACAAATCCCCAATTCGCCCGACCGGCGTCCGGCAGCAGTTCCGGCAATACGGCCGAGTCGCCGAACTGGATCGTCTGCGGGAAACCGTGGCCTTGCGGATCGCGCCAAGGACCGCGCACCAGCCAGTCGAGGAAAAGCTGGGCGACATAGACCAGCATCAGGCTGGTCAGGATCTCGTTGGTATTGAACCGGGTCTTCAGGAAGGCGGGGATCGCCGCATAGACCGCACCGCCGACCATGCCGAGCAAAAGCATCAGCGGCAGCACCAGCGGCCCTTCGAATTGCGGAAACAGCACCGGAATGATTGAGCCGAAGATGGCGCCGAAGATGAACTGTCCTTCGGCACCAATGTTCCAGACATTGGCCTTGTAGCAGACCGACAGGCCGACAGCGATCAGGATGAGCGGAGCCGCCTTGATCGCCAGCTCGTGCAATTGCCAGACCTGGCTGATCGGCTCGATGAAATAGATATTGAACGCGGTCAGCGGGTTGACGCCGAGCAGTGCGAACATGATGGCGCCGGCGATGATCGTCAGCGCGAAGGCGATGAACGGCGACAGGGCTGAAAACAGCGCCGAGCGCTGCGGGCGTTTGACGAGTTCGAGGCGCATCATGCCGTCTCCATCGTGTGTTCGGCGTGACCGGGTTCGGCGCCGCCCATCAGCAAGCCGACTTTCTCGAAGGTCGCTTCGGCGATCGGCATCGGCTTCGACAGCGCGCCATTGTGCATGACCGCGATCGCATCCGATATCTCGAACAGCTCGTCGAGATCCTGGCTGATCACCAGCACCGCCGATCCGCTGCGTGACAACTCGATCAAGGCTTGGCGGATGTGGGCGGCGGCACCTGCGTCGACGCCCCAGGTCGGCTGGTTCACGACCATGACGCTTGGCCGGCGGTCGAGTTCGCGGCCGACGATGAACTTCTGCAGATTGCCGCCCGAAAGTGCCGCCGCCTCCGGATCCGGCGCGCTCTTGCGCACGTCCATCGCCTCGATGATGCGTTGAGCGGCGGCGTAGATGGCCGCGCTGTCGACCATTCCGCCGCCGCCGACGAAGGCCTTGCCGTCGGTGGCATGGCGCGACAGCAGCAGGTTTTCCGAAAGCTTCATGCGCGGCGCGGCGCCGTGGCCGAGGCGTTCTTCCGGGACGAAAGCGGCGCCCAGCAGGCGCCGTCCGGTGATGGAGAGATTGCCTGCATTCTTGCCACGGATCCGCACCGAGGCGGCATCCTGCTGCAACACCTCGCCGGAGACGGATTCAAAGAACTCGCCCTGGCCGTTGCCGGCGACGCCCGCGATGCCGATCACCTCGCCGGCCCGGACATTCAGGTCGATGCCCTTGAGCGGGATCGAGAACGGCGTCGCCGGCTTGCGGCTGAGGTTGCGGATCTCGAGAAGTGGCTGTGCCGTGGCGAT
The DNA here is from genome assembly GCF_040318715.1 of Mesorhizobium sp. M1050. Classification (NCBI taxonomy): domain Bacteria; kingdom Pseudomonadati; phylum Pseudomonadota; class Alphaproteobacteria; order Hyphomicrobiales; family Phyllobacteriaceae; genus Mesorhizobium; species Mesorhizobium sp. M1050. Next base: position 17,089 of record NZ_JAMYMV010000047.1, read on the forward strand.
GCCCTCGACGGGTGCGCGCACCACCGCCTGCACCTCGTTCCCGACCATCATGCGCGCCAGGGATGAGGCGGTTTCCGCACGTGGGTTGCAGTGGCCGACGACCTTGCCGTGCCGCAGCACGGTGGCCCGGTCGCAGATGCGTTTGACCTCTTCGAGCCGGTGCGAAATGTAGAGGATGGATTTGCCTTCCGAACGCAGACGATCCAGCGTCTCGAACAGTTTGTCGGCTTCCTGCGGCGTCAGCACCGAAGTCGGCTCGTCAAGGATGATGAGCTGCGGCGTTTGCAGCAGGCAGCGGATGATCTCGATACGCTGGCGCTCGCCCACCGACAGGTCGCCGACCAGCGATTCAGGATCGAGCGGCAGGCCATAGCTGAAGGAAAGCGCCCTCGCCTTCGCCGCAATGCTGCTGATCGGCGAACCGTCGTCCAGCGATAGCGCAATGTTCTCGGCCGCGGTCAGCGCCTCGAACAGCGAAAAATGCTGGAACACCATGCCGATGCCGAGTTTCTTGGCCACGCCGGGGCTGGAAATCCTGACTGCCTGGCCGTTCCAGAAGATCTCGCCGGAATTGGGCTCCAGCGAACCGAACAGCATCTTGACCAGCGTCGACTTGCCGGCGCCGTTTTCGCCGAGCAAAGCGTGGATTTCACCCCTGGCGATGTCTAGATCGACATGATCGCACGCTGTCAGCGTGCCGAATATCTTGGTGAGGCCACGGACCTCGAGCAGGTTTGTGCCGTCCTGATTTGCACTCACAGTGCCTCCCATCTGGTTAGCCAGACATGTTCTGTGTTCCCGAAAGCATGGTAGGCGCGGCCGGCTCCCATCGGAAAGCGGCACGCGTCTTGAAAGAGCTTCAAGAATTTCAGCGGAAATTCAAGCAATAGCAAGGAAGAACGGACTAAGGGACTGTTTTGGCCGACAGAGTAGAGTTTGTAATCGGTCTCTAGGGAATGAGAATGGTCGTTCCTGTTGTCCTGCGGCCCTCGAGGTCGGAATGCGCCCTGCCCACGTCCTTGAGCGCGTAGCGCTGGTTGATCTTGATCTTGACGGCGCCACTGAGCACGACCTCGAACAAGGCTGCGGCGGAGGCTTCGAGGTCCTCGCGCTTTGCATTGTAGACGAACAGCGTCGGCCGGGTTGCGAACAGCGAGCCCTTCTGCGCCAGCAACGACATGCTGAATGGCGGGATCGGCCCCGAGGACTGGCCGAAGCTGACGAACATGCCAAGTGGCCTCAAACAGTCGAGCGAAGCCGGAAACGTGTCGTTGCCGACCGAATCGTAGACGACGTCGCACTTCCTGCCGTCGGTGATGGCGGCGACCCCGGCGACGAAATCCTGCTCCTTGTAGTTGATGACATGGTCGAAGCCGTGGTCCTTGGCGAGCTCGATCTTATCGGACGAACTGGCGGTGCCGATGACGGTCGCGCCGAGATATCTGGCCCATTGGCCGAGGATCAGCCCGACGCCGCCTGCCGCAGCATGGAACAGGATCGTGTCGCCCGCCTTCACCTTGAACGTCCGGCGCAGCAGATACTCAGCGGTCATGCCTTTCAGCATCATCGCGGCGGCCTGTTCGTCGCTGATGCCATCCGGCACCTTGACGACGCGGCTGGCGTCGATGACGCGCTCTTGCGTGTAGGCTCCCGTCGTCACGGCGTAGGCGATCCGGTCGCCGGGCTTCAGCCACTCGACGCCTTTGCCGACCCCCAGCACGACGCCGGCAGCTTCGCCGCCGGGAACAAGCGGGAACCCGCCGGGCGGCGGGTAAAGGCCGGAGCGATGATAGACATCGATGAAATTGAGGCCGATCGCCGTGTGCCGGATCAGGATCTGCCCTGCTCCGGGCTGGCCTGGATCGGCGTCCTCATAGGTCAGGACTTCCGGGCCACCATGGGCGTGAATGCGGATCGCTTTGGACATAGGCTGGGCTTCCTCTGGCTGATCAGGCCTTCTTGGCACCGAGATTGGGAAAGAACTGCATGATGCCACCAATGCTGGCGAGGTAAAGCCCCGTGATGGTGATGCCGATCTTGGTGAAGGTGCCGACTTGTTCTCCCAGCACGCCGATCTGATCGTAGAAGGCGGCGAGTGCCGCCTGTGCAAGGGCAAGCGCGCCGAAAGCACACCATAAGAGGGTCATCGCAAGGTTGATACGGCGCAGCCGCACCACCCGCACCGGATGGATGAAGTTGATCGGGACGAAAGTCAGAATGCCGGCCACCACCACCACCGCGAACGAAACCCATTGTCCGGGCTCGATGACGAACAGCGTGAACACCACCATGTTCCAGACCACGGGGAATCCCTTGAAGAAATTCTCCTTCGTCTTCATGCCGGTGTCGGCATAATAGATGGCGCTGGAGACGACGATGATCGCCGCCGACAGGAACGACAGGCCCTCGCCCATGAAGCCTCGCTGATACAGCGCGAAGGCCGGGATCAGGACATAGGTCACGTAGTCGATGATGTTGTCGAGCAGTTCGCCCGACCATGTAGGCAGGATTTCCTTGACCTCGAGCTTGCGCGCGATCGGCCCATCGATGCCGTCGACGAACAGCGCCAGCCCGAGCCACCAGAACATCGCGGTCCAGCGCTCTTCGCTTGCCGCCACCAGCGACAGGAAAGCCAGGAACGAGCCCGACGCGGTCAAGAGATGGACGGAGAACGCCCTCGCCTGCGGCCAGGTGACTTTCTTCTTCGGCCGCGGAATCCGGTCGGTGATCTTTTTGGCGGCTTTCCGGGCCGTTGTGTTCTTGCTCACGGGCCCCGCCAATCCAGCTTGCAGATTTCGGCCGAACGGCCGGCAAAATTCCAGTTGCGGCCGAAGGCCCGCATCTTGCTCTTGTCTGACCTGGCGACGATGATCTCGGGCGCGATCCAGTATTCCGAGTTGCTGATCACCGTATCCTTGTCACGATCCTTGCCGGGGACCGGTGTCACCGCACCGTCGATGATCTTCGGTATCTGGAAGATACGCGTCTTGTCACGCGTCTCATAGGTGATAGGCACTTGCTCGACGCCGAGGAATTTGCCGACGAGGATGGAGAGCAGCGATGTGGTTCCGCCTGCCTTGCCGGTGAAGATCTTCGTCAGCCCCTTGACCGCATAGACTGAGGCACGCTTGTCGATGAACAGGCCGGCGGTCCAGTTGCCGCGGCTCATGTAACCTGGGATTTCCATGACCAGCCCAAGATTGAGGCCGGATAGGTCGACGTCCCCGAAATGGCCGGCATCGATGCGAAACCCCGCCCAGGTCTGACAATAGCCTTCGGTCGGCGGATGATTGCCGAGCGACAACACGCAAGGGCAAAAAACCGTGCAATTACAGGAGAGTACAAGCTCTCCTTTCATCGCCCAGTCCTGATCTGCCATTGATTTTCCCCCACTCAGAGTGAGACTACTAGCAGCGCGGCTGCCCAGACAAGCAGTATCGCACCGGCCAGCCGGGTTGGAACCCTGCTCGCTGTTTGTTTTTCGATCAGGGTGAACAGCCCGATCAACGCCATCCAGAAGACGTTCATGACGCCGACAGCGAACATCACCATCATCAGCGCCCAGCAGCAGCCGAGGCACCAGAGGCCTTGCTTGACCCCAAGCCGGAAGATGCCGACCGGCCTTGCGCTCCAGTTCGCGAAAAGGATCGAGAACGGGTTCTTGCACTTTGTCAGGCAGGCTTCTTTCAAGCCGCTGAACTGATAGAGGCCGGCAGTCAGAAGCGCCAGCGCACCGGCAATGCCGACGACCGGGACCAGCAACCCGTCTGGCGAGCCGAATGCGTGGGCGGCCAAGGTCGGTGCGGCGAACGTCACAGAGGCGCCGAGCCAGACACTGAGGTAGCCGGCGACCAGCACCAGCGGATGGACGGCCGGCTCGCCCTTGATGCGTGCCGTATCGGCGATTTCGCAGTAAGTCCGGATCATCGGCGCGGCTGAAGGCAGCATCGTCGCGATCGCCATCAGGAACCACATCGAAACGAGCCCACCGGCCTGCAGGCCGAGGCTTGCATCCAGCGGCGCCGGCGACAGGCAAAGCGCAAAGAACCGTTCCAGGAAATCGGGCAGCGGCGGTTGCGGCAGCTTGCGCAGGATCGTGTCGCCGGGGGCGCTGACGCCTGCAAATCCGCCTTCGGCGCCGCGGATTGCCATCGCGGCAAGCAATAGCCAGGCAAGCAGGATACAAGCGCCGACGACGACGTTTGCCGTGACCCGAGGATTGCGCGCAATGGTGGCCATTGCGCGGCCGGCGCGATCGAGGTGGCTGAAGTCGTCCTGCTGGCCGATCATGTCATCCGAATGGGCCGAATCGCCGCGTTGATCAAGCGGCATGATCTGCCCTATATGCTCATCGACGGGCAGGCCGGGTGGCCGCCTCGCATTGCAAGCCGGAAGCCGATCTTGGAGCATGAGCGAACTGCGCGGATACTGGTTGCTGGCACGGGGCCGGCCGGACTGATCGCGGCGCTTGGTTTGGCCGCTGCCGGTTTCCCGGTGACGCTGGTCGGGCCCGAGGCCTCTGCCCCCGATGGCCGCACGACGGCGCTGATGAACCCTGCCGTGAAAATGCTTGAGCGGCTGGGCGTGCTCGAAGGGATCAAGTCCAAGGCGGCGCCCTTGAAAGTGATGCGCATCGTCGACGCGACCAGTCGGTTGATCCGCAGTCCGGTCGTCACCTTCCGCGCCAGCGAGATAGACGAGGATCAGTTCGGCCTGAACCTGCCCAACAGTGTGCTCAATCCGGCGCTCGCCAGAGCCGTTGCCGCGCATGCCGGCATCGAATGGCGACGGTCCATGGTGGCCAACTGGCACCTCGACGCCGAACACGCCCGTGCCGTTCTGGCCGATGGCAGCACGGTGGACGCATCGCTTGGGGTGGCAGCCGACGGGCGCTTGTCGCCGGCGCGCCAGGCTGCCGGCATCTCGACCTCGGCTCGCTCCTATCCGCAGGCAGCCCTTGTCCTCAATTTCCGTCACAATGGCGACCATGCCTTCACCTCGACGGAATTCCACACCGAGACCGGTCCGTTCACTCAGGTCCCGCTTCCCGGCAATCGCTCAAGTCTGGTCTGGGTGGTGAAACCCGAGACCGCGGCCGAACTCGCGGCGTTGGACGATGCGACGCTTTCGATGCGGATCGAACAGCAGATGCAGTCGATGCTGGGTCGGGTGACGGTCGAGCCGGGCCGGCAGATCTACCCGCTTTCGGCTGTGACGCCGCTGCGTTTTGCGCGAAACCGGATAGCGTTGATCGGCGAAGCCGCCCACGTGTTTCCCCCGATCGGCGCGCAGGGCCTCAATCTCGGTATCAGGGATGTCGAAGATCTAATTGGAATCGCGTGTGAAAATCGTAGTGACCCGGGAGCTGCCAAGGCCCTGGCGGCATATGATTTTAAGCGTCGGCCCGATATTCTGGCGCGCAGCAGCGCGGTCAATCTGCTCAACATGTCGCTGCTTTCCGGCATGCTGCCGGCACAGATGGCCCGCGTTGCCGGGCTCGGCGCGCTTGGCGGCTTCGCGCCGCTCCGCGCTTTTTTCATGCGCGAGGGACTTCGTCCCGGCAGCGGCTTTGCGGCGCTGGCCGGCGGCCGGCGAAGGCCGGCACGCTGACAGCGATCTTCCCGTTTCCGACAAGCTGCGTCATCGACGATCGTCGACATCGGCCGCATGCGGTAAAACCTTTGCGCCTCGTCTTGCGTAGCTTCGGAGCGCGCTGAAGCGCTTCGGGATTGAATTCAGGCCCAGTCTGCGCCAAATAAAGCCAAGGAATTCAGTGGTGAGTACGATGAAAACAGCCAAATTCGCAATCGGACAGGTGGTTCGCCACCGGCTGTTTCCATTCAGGGGCATCATTTTCGACGTCGATCCGCAATTCGCCAACACCGACGAATGGTACGAAGCCATTCCTGCCGACGTGCGGCCGCGCAAGGATCAGCCTTTCTACCATTTGCTCGCCGAGAATTCGGAGACTGAGTACGTCGCCTATGTCTCCGAACAGAATCTGCTCGAGGATCAGTCGGGGGAACCCGTCCGGCATCCACAGATCAAGGAGATGTTCGACAAGAAGCCGGATGGGGGCTACCAGCCGAAACGGCAGTCCAGGCATTAAGCGACGGTCATAAAAAAAGCGGGGCATGACCCCGCTTCTTTGTTTGGCCTGCGATATCGACCGGTCAGTTGGCGGTCTTCGCCTTGTCCTGCTCTTCCTTGAGCTTCTTGGCGAAATCCTGGTTGTTCTTGGCGACAAAATCCTGGAGCTTCTTCTGCCGGTCCTCGATATCCGACTGCTGCAGCGCCGGGCCGTCATAGGCGCCACTGAAGCCCTGCAGGGCGACCTTGATCGGGTTGGGCTGGTTCTGGAAATTGACGGAGGTCAGCGTAATCGCCTGGCCTTTCTTGAACGCGGCGACGAGCTGATCGGTCAGCGGCACTTCCGCCACGCAACGATCAGGAAAGCAGATTACATAGTCGAGCTTCTGCGCCTTGCCGGTATCGATCTGCAGGCCGATGCCGGGAGGCACCAGACGACCGGTCGGGACCGTGACCTGGAACACCTTGCGGTTCACCTTGCCCTTCAGTTCGATCAGGCTGACGCCGGTGACCAACTGGCCGTTGCCGGCGGTGGTGATGTTCTGGACATTGCAGATGTCGACGTCTTCCTGCTTGGTGCAGGCCTTGAACCAGCCTTGCGGAATCTGCTGTTGCTGCTGTGCGGAAGCAGCGGAAAGTCCTGCGCAGAGAAAGCCGACCACGCCAGCGGCCATGACCGACAGGCGGTACGCGTTGCTGTTCAGGCTCGTCATGTCGTGCACTTCCTCTCAAATGATCCCGGAACCGGCTTCTTCGTGCCGTGTGGTCCAGCTACCTGTTGCCGAAATGAGGCAACAGAATGACTTCGGAGGGCGTGTTACACTGCAAGCGGTGTCGAATCCAGCCCGATGTCAGCAATTGTTGAAAGCACGATTGGCCGGCGCGCAGCTGCGTCATGCTAGGGTGCGCACCGAATCATCAAGCCGACCCATTAAGGAGACGGTCATGGGCCGCGTTCTTGTTTGGCTGATCACCGCGATATCGTTTCTCGCACTTTCGCATCAGCCGGCCGCATCCGAGCCGAAGCACGCCATTGCCATGCAGGGCGAGCCAGCTCTGCCGCCCGACTACACGCATTTCAACTATGTCAATCCCGATGCGCCCAAAGGCGGCAACATCACCTCTTGCGTCGTCGGCAGCTTCGACAATCTCAACCCTTTCATCCTCAAGAGCCTGCGCACGACGGCGCGCGGCATGATGGATACGATCTATGGCAATCTGGTCTTCGAGCCGCTGATGCAGCGCAACTATGACGAGCCGTTTAGCCTTTACGGCCTGCTGGCCGACACCGCCGACATGGATCTCGAGCGCAAGAGCATCGAGTTCCACCTCAACCCGAAGGCCAAATGGTCCGATGGTGAGCCGGTGACGCCGGAAGATGTGCTGTTCAGCTATGACGTCTTTACGGAGAAAGGCCGCCCGCCTTACAGCGACCGCATGGCCAGGGTCGCCAAGCTCGAAAAGACCGGCGACCACAGCGTACGCTTCACCTTCAATGAGAAGGCCGATCGCGAATTCCCGCTGATCATCGCACTGACGCCGATTATCCCGAAGCACGCATTCGACAAGGAAACCTTCGACAAGACGACGCTGAAGCCGGTGATCGGCAGTGGTCCCTATACGATCGCGCAGGTGCAGCCCGGCCAGCGCATCGTCTTCAAGCGCAACCCGGATTACTGGGGCAAGGATGTCCCGGCCAAGCGCGGTTTCGACAATTACGACCAGATCACCATAGAGTATTTCCTCAACGCCAATGCCAAGCTCGAAGCGTTCAAGAAAGGGCTTTGCGCCATCGACGACGACGGCGATCCGGTAAAGCGCGAGCGCGATCTCGATTTTCCCGCGTTCCACAAGGGCGACGTGGTTGCCGAAACCTTCGACACCGGCATTCCGCCCGTGGTGACCGGTTTCCTGTTCAACACGAGGCTGCAGAAATTCGCCAACCCGGTCGTGCGGCGCGCGCTCGGCATGCTCTACGACTTCGAATGGGCCAACAAGAACCTGTTCGGCGGCAAATACACGCGCACGATGAGTTACTGGCAGAATTCCGAGCTCTCCGCGCTCGGCCATCCGGCCGACGACAGGGAGAAGTCGCTTCTGGCGCCCTATCCCGGCCGCGTGCCGGCCGATGTGATGGACGGCTCTTACCGGCCGCCGGTGACTGACGGATCCGGCCAGGATCGCCGCGTGTTGAAGGCAGCTTTCGACCTGCTGAAAGGCGCCGGCTACCACGTGCAGAATGGAACGATGCTCGATCCTGACGACAAACCTTTCGGCTTCGAGATCCTGACCGCTTCGCAGGATGAGGAGCGCCTCGCCGGCATCTACCAACGCACGCTGGAGAAGATCGGCGTCAATGTCACCATTCGCGGCCTCGACGGCGATCAGATCCAGTCTCGCAAGCAGCGCTTCGATTTCGAGGTTCTGGTCGGTTCGAGCGGCTTCAACAATTCCCTGTCGCCCGGCATCGAACAGACCGGGCGTTGGAGTTCGGCCGCAGCCAGGACGGAAGGCTCGTTCAATCTTGCCGGCGTCGCCGATCCGGCGGTGGACGCGACAATCGAAGCGATGCTGCGCGCCCGCACGAAGGAGGATTATGTCGCCGCGGTTCGTGTTCTCGACCGGCTGCTGATATCCGGCAACTACATGGTGCCGATGCAGCACAACACGCAGCAATGGATTGCCTACTGGAACTACCTGGAACATCCGCGAAAGACGCCCATATTTGGGTATCAACTGCCGGCCTGGTGGCGCAAACCGAACTGAAATTCAGGAGATCGAGATGAGCGAACCGAACGCCGTCACCGTCGATGTGGTGTCCGACGTCGTCTGCCCATGGTGCTTTATCGGTCAGAAGCGGCTGGACAAGGCGATTGCCGCTGTCGGCGATATCGACGTGCATATCCGCTGGCGGCCGTTCCAGCTCGATCCGACCATTCCGCCGCAGGGCAAGAATCGCCACGAATACATGCTGGCCAAGTTCGGCAGCGACGTGCGCATCCGCGAGATTCATGACCGGATCGAGCCGCTGGGCGAGGCCGAGGGCATTTCCTTCGCTTTCGACGCCATCAAGGTGGCGGCCAACACGCTCGATGCGCACCGCCTGATCCGCTGGGCCGGTGCTGCCGGCGAAGCCGTGCAGAACAGGCTTGTGCGCCGGCTGTTCCAGCTGAATTTCGAGGAAGGCGCCAACATCGGCGACCGTGGCGTATTGACCGAAGCCGCGCGCGAAGCCGGCATGGACGCGTCCGTGGTCGCCACGCTTTTGCCGACGGAGGCCGATGTCGAGGCGGTTCGCACGGAGATCGCCACCGCGTCGCGCATGGGCATAACAGGCGTGCCGTGTTTTCTGCTCGAAGACAGATACGCGGTCATGGGCGCGCAGGATGCCGATACCCTGGCCGATGCCATTCGTCAGGTGGCGGCTGCCAAGGCGCGTGGCGAATTGGAGAAGGTCGGCTGAGGCCGGCCATCCCTCGCCTTCCCGACAAGGCAAGCGTTACTTCACCGTCGCCTTGGCCTTGCTTATAAAAAATCCATGTCCGTTCGTGGCCGTGCAGGTCAGTCCCTTGGTTGACGACTGGCACGAGAACGGCCCCGCACTCCAGCTGTGGCCGTAGCCAAGCTTGTCGACGTCGCTGCAGCAACCCTGCTCGCCCGGGTTCTTGATCAGCGTGGCCGGCCCCTTGGGTCCGAGGATGATGGTGATATAGCTCGGTTCGATGCGCGAGCAGCTCAGCTCCGGGCCGCCGTCCCGCGGCTCATAGGTGCCGGTGCCGCCCTTCAGTGTGTAGATGCAGCCGATGTTGGCGGACGGCGTGTTGAACTCGATCTGGCCTTCGGCGCTTGACGGGATGCCCTGCGAGGCGGCATGCGCCGGAGGTACCCAGGCAAACAGAGGCAGCCCGGCGAAGAGGGACAGGATTGCGGCCGCGCGTGCAAGCATTGGAAACTTCCTTGTTGGAGAACCGGACATGCATGGGTATCGACAACGCCAGGCAAGGTTCAATTCCGAACGATGAATTGTCAAACGCAGTTCCCCCTGGCTCCTCGACAACAGGAACGCGCCGCTCAGATGATTCCGGTCACTTCCTGCCTCAGGAAAGGATGGTGATGGCGTGCCCGGCGAGATCACGAACGGCAAGTTTTCGGGTGCTCAGGTCAACCCGCAGTGAGAAAATCGGTCGGTTGCCATGATTTCAAGTTCACAAAACCGTGTGATTGCCTTCCCTAGGGGAAGCTGCCGTGACAGCTGGTCGCTGCAGGTCAATTCCTTGAAATCAATCACTATATCCTGATTTCTGCCGACCGTTGCCGTCGTATTTCAGCGTGCACTCTGTTGCCTCACGGCAACGGCTGCCGGGGTAATCCAGTCGGCCGGGTTTTAAATTAATGGAAAATGATCAATTGGTGTTACCATCCGTAACAAAAGAAAAAAGGTTTGGGCGGGATCGTGATTCGGGTCGGTAGACCATCGCAAGAGTCAGTACCGGAAAAAACACCTCGCGATGCCTCAGGGCGATCGCTTCTGACGCCGGTATCGTCGATGCGCAGCTTCTGGGGCCTGATGCGGGCCTACTGGGTTTCTGACCGCTGGAAGGAAGCCTGGACACTGACGCTGGTGATCGCGCTGCTCACGGCGCTGTCCAGCAAGGCCGGTGTCTGGTTCGCCGAAGCCTCCGGCGAACTGGTCAACTCGATCGCATTCTTCCATGACGCCGCCAACACCACGCCGCTTCGCTCGCTGCTGGTCAATGCCGGCATCCTCGTGCTGCTGGTCTTGCTCAAGGACGCCGGCTTTACCGGCATCCGCAATCTTGTCTCGGCGACATTGCACCGCAAATGGCGCGGCTGGCTCGACAGTCGCTTCAATGAAGCGTTGCTGGATGGCAATCATACCCATTTCCATGCCCAGCATGCGGCAACCGGCAGCGGCGCACCGGCCCCCGACAACATCGACCAGCGCGTCCAGGAATCCATCAAGGACATGACCGGCGGCGCCATCGGCCTCGCCATGGGCGTGCTTGGCGTCGCCACTTCGCTCTATTTCGTCGGCCAGAAGCTGCTCGAAAACTCCGTCGAGGTGAAAGGCCTGGAGTTCCTCGGCAACTATGGCAGCGCCGTCCTCGCCTTCCTGGGCGTCGCTACCTACGTGCCGCTGAACACTTGGATCGCGGTCAAGCTCGGCAGCCTGCTCGAGCGCCTCAACGTCAGGATGCAGCAGGCGGAAGGCAGCTATCGCGGCGAGCTGACGACGTTCCTGCGCCGCAGCTTCCATGTCGCGGCGTCTCAGGGCGAAGGCGTACAGAGGACCATGCATGGCCTGCTCTATGTCGATATCGACGGCACCTGGACGCGGCTGAACATCGTCAACACGGTCTACATGTCGTTCGAACTGATCTACAATTTCATCGGCGCCCGCATTGTCGCCTACGGACCTGGCCTGGTGCCGTTCATCCACAACGGCCTCGACCTCAAGGGCTACATAACCGGTTCCGAGCTGGTCAATTCGCTGATCGGCCAGTGTTCTTGGTTCATCCATGTCATGCCCGCCATCGCCACGCTGCGCGCCAACAGCCAGCGTGTCACCGAATTGGCCAACGCGATCGAGAATGTCCAGCATCCGCAGGAATTCTACAGCCAGACCGGCCGCTCCGACTTCCAGTATGCCAGCCAGAACGCGGTTTTCGGCCTGACCATCCAGAAATTGGAGCTGGCGCATCAGGGCGAGGATGCCACGCCGTTCCTTAGCGCCGCCAATCTGCGCTTCCGGCGCGGCGAATGGACCTTCCTGAAAGGCGAATCCGGTTGCGGCAAGACCTCGCTGATCAAGGCGATCAACGGCCTGTGGCCCTATGGCCGCGGCACCATCGTCTTCCCGGAAGGCGTCAAGAGTTTCTTTGCCGCCCAGGAGGTCAAGCTGCAGCCGGTGTCGCTGAAACAGCTGGTCTGCCTGCCCGGCTCCGAGCGCGACCATGGCGACGCGCAGGTCGCGTCGGCGTTGCACAAGGCCGGGCTTGGCGATTTCATCGAGCACATGGCCTACGAAAACCGCGAAGGCAAAAGCTGGGATCAGGTCCTGTCGGGCGGCCAGAAACAGAAGCTGGTGGTGGCCCGCATCGTGCTGCAGCAGCCGGGTCTGCTGTTCCTCGACGAGGCGACCGGAGCGCTCGACCCCGATGGCAAGGTTGCCTTCCATCAGGCCATCAAGGACAACTGCCCCGATGTCACGGTGATCAGCGTCATGCACGAGGCGGTGGCGCCGCGATCGATCACCGGCAGCGAATTCTATCACAGCATCGTCGCCATCGCCGACGGTGTCGCCACCAAGAAGCCACTGGTTCCGACCTTGCCCGTCGAGCTCACAACCATTCTCGCACAGCCAAGGCCGGTCGAGGACAAGTGGCTACGCTTCTCGCGCCGGCTGAAGCAGAAATAGCGCCCCAGCGGCTTGAGTTGGCCGCAATGCGGCTGCCGACGATCACAGTCGCGCGATCTCGGCCGCTCGCCGGTATTATCCCTCCTCACCGCGATTGACACGGCAAGGCGCGCTTCTATGTTGCGCCCGCTTGCAGACAGTCAAACGCGAACCCGCAAGCAGAAAGGTCACCGCGCCATGCCTGGCGACAGTCACAGTCGAACGCAACCGCCGTCCGCCTAGACGTGACCTCCAATGGTTCATGTCCTGCCGGACGGCAAGGAGTGAGCCATGAACGAATTTACCACGGTGGCGAGCGACGAGGCCGTCGCGATCGCCCGTATCCTAGCCAATGATCACGTCGCCGACATCGTCGAGGCCCTGAACAGGGAGCCGCGAGAAACCGCGACGGAACTGCTTTGTGAAGTGACGTTCGAGCGGCTTGTCGAGATCTTCGATCAGCCCGAACTCGACGGCGCCTCCGAACTCATGGAGGCGCTGCCGCGCGCCAAGGCGGGCAGGCTGCTTACCGCCATGTCGGTTGACCGCGCCGCCGATATCCTGCGCGAGCTCGACGAGCCGGCCCGTTCCGAGTTGCTCGGCGGGCTTGCGCCGCCCCTGCGTGCCACGCTGCTTGCCATTCTCGGCTATCCTGAAGGCAGCGCCGCATCGATCATGACGACGGAGTTTGTCAGCGTGCCATCGAACTGGACCGTCGGGCGCACGCTAGACTACATCCGCAAGGTCGAGCGGACGCGCGAGACCGTCTACGCGATCTATATCGTCGATCCGCAAACGCAGCTCCTGGTGCGGTCGACCGGCCTGCGCCGGCTGATCACCGGCGAGCCGGACGATTCGATCATGACGGTGGCGCCGGATCGTGCGCCGGTGACGGTCACCCCGCTCACCGATCGCGAAACCCTGGCGCAGACGATCTCCAAATACGATTTGCTGGCCGTCCCGGTCGTCGACCACGGCAAGATCCTCGGCATCGTCACCATCGACGACATCATCGATACGATGATCGAGGAGACGACCGAGGACGCGCACCGTTTCGGCGGCATGGAAGCGCTCGACGAGCCGTACATGAAGATGAGCTTCCTCGCCATGATCAGGAAGCGCGGCGGCTGGCTGTGCGCGCTGTTCATCAGCGAGATGCTGACCGCCAACGCCATGCAGAGCTATGAGGGCGAGCTGGAGAAGGCGATCGTGCTGACGCTGTTCATCCCGCTGATCATGAGCTCGGGCGGCAATTCCGGCTCGCAGGCGACATCGCTCGTCATCCGGGCGCTGGCATTGCGCGAGATCGGTCTTGGCGACTGGTGGCGGGTGGCCCTGCGCGAACTGCCCACCGGTCTCGTGCTCGGCGCCGTGCTCGGCGTGGTTGGCATCTGCCGCATCGCGCTCTGGCAATACATGGGCTTCTACGATTACGGCCCGCATTGGCCGCTGATCGCGACCACGGTCGGCGCGGCCCTGGTCGGCATCGTCACCTTCGGCTCATTGTCGGGGTCGATGCTGCCGTTCGCCTTGAAACGCATCGGCTTCGATCCGGCCAGCGCATCGGCCCCGTTCGTCGCCACGTTGGTCGATGTCACCGGGCTGGTGATTTATTTCTCGGTGGCGCTGGTGATCCTGCGCGGCACGCTGCTGTAGCGGCTTCCTGAACTCCGCCGTGACCGTGCCGCGGCGGAGTTCCTCAAGCCCGGGGTTTGCCCGTCAATCCACCCGCTCGCCGCCCTTCACGCGATAGATCGGCTTGTACATGGTGACCAGCTCTTCCGCCGCGGTCGGATGCACCGCCATCGTGCGGTCGAAATCGTCCTTGGTCAGGCCGGCCTTCAGCGGAATGGCGAGAAGCTGGGCCATCTCGCCGGCGTCCGGCCCTAATATGTGGGCGCCGAGCACTTTCTTCGACGCGCCATCGACCACCAGCTTCATCAGCATCTTCTCGTCACGACCGGACAGCGTGTGCCGCATCGGCCGGAATGTCGCGCGGTAGATTTCGATGTCGGGGAACCGCTTGACCGCATCGTCCTCCGACAGGCCGACGGTGCCGATCTCGGGCTGCGAAAACACGGCCGTGGCGATCGCGTCGTGGTCGGGCGCGGTCGGATTTCCCTTGAAGGCGGATTCGATGAAGCACATCGCCTCATGGATCGCAACCGGCGTCAGCTGCACGCGGTTGGTGACGTCGCCGATCGCCCAGATGTTGTCGAAATTGGTGCGCGAGTATCGGTCGACGGCGATCGCACCGGTCTTGGTCATCTCTAGGCCGATGCCTTCCAGCCCCATATTCTCGGTGTTGGGAATGCGGCCGATGGCCAGCATCACCTGGTCGACCGTCAGCACCTCGCCGCTGCTGAGAAGTGCATCGAGCCGGCCGTCCGGCCGCTTGCGCACCCACTCGGACACCGAATGGCAGAGGATCCTTATTCCCTTCTTTTCCATCGTCTGGTGCAGCATGCGCCGCAGGTCCATGTCGAATCGGCTGAGGATCTCCTTGCCGCGATAGACCAGCGTGGTGTCGACGCCGAGACCGTGGAAGATGTTGGCGAACTCGACTGCGATGTAGCCGCCGCCTTCGATCATGATCGCCTTCGGCAGCTCCTTGAGGTCGAAAGCCTCATTGGAAAAGATGCAATGTTCGTGGCCCGGCAACGCCGGATGCGGAGCCGGGCGGCCACCAGTCGCGATCAGGATCTGATCGGCGGTGACGGTACGGTCTTCGCCGAGAAGATGCACGACATGCGGGTCGACGATCGTAGCGCGCGAATGGAAGGTCTCGCCGCCGGGGCCCTCGACATTACGCTTGTAGATCGCCTCCAGCCGGCTGATCTCGCGATCCTTGTTGGCGACCAGCGTCTGCCAGTCGAAACTGGCTTGCGGCACCGTCCAGCCATAGCCGGCGGCGTCAGCAAAATGCTCGGGGAATTGCGAGGCATAGACATAGAGTTTTTTCGGCACGCAGCCCCTGATGACGCAGGTGCCGCCGAAACGGTATTCCTCGGCAATGCCGACCCGCTTGCCGAGTGCCGCCGCCACGCGAGCCGCGCGCACTCCGCCGGAGCCGCCGCCGATGACGAAAAGATCGTAGTCGTAACCGGCCATGACGGCTCCTCGAGCTTCGGAAATTTGAGAGACAGGTAGGCCGCAAAACGCCAAAAGAAAAGCCCGGACAAGCCGGGCTTTGCTGATGGCCGCAAGGCCGTTTGAAACGTGGGGTCAGTTGTTGTCCGCGGGCGCCGCACCATCGGCGGGTGCGGCATCATCCGCCGGCGCGGCTCCGTCCGCGGGCGCGGCAGGCGCTGCAGGCGCCTTTGCCTTGGCGGCCGCAGCCAATGTCTCGCCGACCTGCTGGGCGAGGTCGCGGCCGACACCGTTCTGCCAGATGTCGGCTGCCTTGACCAGGTCGCGTGTCACCGTCGGGCCGCTATCGAGCAGCTTCTTGCCCGAATCGGAATTGTAGAAGTTGGCGATGTCGGTCAGTTCCTTTTCGGAGAACACTTTTGCGTAGGCGAGTGCTGCTTCCTTCTCGAGGTCGGCGCGGCGCGAAGCAAGCGCCAGAGCCTTCTCGCTGATCGTCTTGCCGATCAGTTCCTGCATGTCCGGGTTCTTCTGGATGAGTTGCGATTCAAGCGCGGCGGCTGCTTGCGGCAAGATGTTGTCGAACGGGTCGGTCGCGTGGATCGCGGCTACCGCGGCACGGGCGGCCTTCAGGTGCGATTCCGTCACATCCTGCGAAAACGCTGGCGACGAGAAGGCGAAAACGGCTGAGGCCGCCAGAAGGATGGAAAGGCTGCGAACCCGGTTATGCAACATCATGATCGATAGAACTCCCTGGTTTTCGGGCGGCATGGACAGTTTCGATACCGTCGCCGCCGGCGATGATGGCCGCTGACGCCAGCCCGATGAAAAGACCGTGCTCGACCACGCCCGGAATGGCGTGGAGAGCATTCGAAAGCGCTCTTGTATCCGGAATGCGGCCAAAAGATGCATCGAGGATAAAATGGCCGCCGTCTGTAACAAAAGCCTGCTCCCCCGTCATCCTCAATGTGACCGGACCGGAAAGACCGAGCTTTTCAGCCGCGGCGCCGATCGCGATTTCGGTTGCGCGCAGGCCGAACGGATTGACTTCGATCGGCAAGGGAAAACGGCCGAGTGTGGCGACCATCTTCGAGCGATCGGCAATGACGATCATGCGCTGCGACGCCGCGGCGACGATCTTCTCGCGCAGCAGCGCACCGCCGCCGCCCTTGATCAAGGTCAGTTCCGGGTCGACCTCGTCGGCGCCGTCGACGGTGAGATCGAGTTCGGGCGTTTCCTCCAGTGTCGACAGCGGCACGCCAAGCTCGCGGCAAAGCAAGGCGGTGCGCTCCGAAGTCGGCACGCCGATGACGGTCATGCCGCCGGCGACTTTGTCGGCGAGCAGCCGCACGAACTCTTCGGCCGTGGTGCCGGTGCCGATGCCGAGCCGCATGCCGTCGCTCACATGGGCGAGTGCCGCCCGTGCGGCTTCGACCTTCAATTGCCTTGCATCCATGTCGCTTGCTGCCCCGGAACCCTGACGTTTGGGGGCTCGTAGCATCTTTGCCGGTCCGGTCAAAGCCCTGGCCGCTGCGTGCCCCGATGATGTGCAGCATCGCATTCGATGTTGTTCATGCGCGGTCGGCGGGCGACGCACGGGCGATGGATATTAGGAATTATTTCCTGCAGCGCTTGACCCGGTGACGGCAGCTGTGCTACATATTTGCCTATGGTGCTGATTTGCGCCAACAACCCGCCGCCGTGGCGGGTTTTCCGTTTCTGGCGGCTCGCCGCGAAATGCTCCGCCCGATATCTCCCTGACCAAGCTGGCCCCGTGCGCTTGCCCAGTGAGCTTGCTCAGTGAGCTTGCCTTGACGCGCCGCAGCCGCTATCGCCTGCCCATTGCATGAACTTGGCCCAGGACAGACCATGACCCGCCCGATCATCGTGTTCGACCTTGACGGTACGCTGATCGATACGGCGCCGGACCTGCTCGACAGCCTGAACCACAGCCTTGCCGCCAGCCAGATCGCGGCGGTCGACGAGGCCGGCTTCAGGCGCTTTGTCGGCCACGGCGGCCGCGTGATGATCGAGCGGGCGCACGCCGCCCAGCGGCGATCGCTTGATGTCGAGGAGCACGACCGGCTGCTCAAGCTTTTCCTCGATCACTACACCCTCAACATCCCCGGTAAATCACGGCCCTACCCCGGCGTCGTCGAAGCCATCGCGCGCTTCGAGGCCGCCGGCTATATCCTGGCCATCTGCACCAACAAATACGAAGCCAACTCGCTGGCGCTGATCGAGGCGCTCGGCATGACCAGGCATTTCGCTGCCATCGCCGGACAGGACACCTTCGCCTTCCGCAAACCCGACCCGCGCCACCTCACCGAGACCATCAAGCTGGCAGGCGGCGACCCGCATCGCGCGCTCATGGTCGGCGATTCGCAAACCGACATCGACACCGCAAAAGCGGCCGGCATTCCTGTGGTTGCAGTCGATTTCGGCTACACCGACCGCCACGTGCGCGAATTCGAACCGTCGGCTGTGATCTCGCATTTCGACGCCCTGACACTCGATCTGGCGCAAAAGCTGATCGCCGCTGCCGGACAGTGAGGGGGAAGCCGCCAAGGCAATCGCAAAGGGGCAAAGGCGTGCGCCCTACGAATACCCCCACCCCTCCCCACCAAGGTCCACAAAGGTGGAGGGAGATTCCGTCGGCGCTGATCTCTGCAAAATTGCCGACGTTTTGACCGCAAAGATGAAGAGCGCGCGGCAGCTTCCCTCCCCCTTGTGGGGAGGGTTAGGGCGGGGGTCCTTCTTCGCAAGAATCCATATGCGATCCCCTCGGGGAGGCGGCCGGCGTCTTGTCGAAAACAGGGTGGGCGGGGCAATATATCAATCCTTGCCGGAACACCGGACACCGCCTTGACTTCCCGCACCCGCCTCCCTTATATCGCGGCTCGCTTGGCCTTCGGGCAACGAGCGGGCGATTAGCTCAGCGGGAGAGCACACCCTTCACACGGGTGGGGTCGCAGGTTCAATCCCTGCATCGCCCACCATTTTTCCTTACTGAAATTGCTGTCATCAAAAAGCGAGCCGTCCACACCGTCACCGCAAGGCTGTGCCCGCAAGGCCGTCGCTGAAGATGATCGGAGCGGCAACCACCTGCATCCGCCTCAATCCGTCGGGCCGACGATTGCCGCCACCTCTTCGTCGGACAATGGCGGCCCCAGTACATCGAGCCCAAGTTCCCGCGCAACGGCGCCGAGACCGTCATGGTCGTCGGTCGTGAGCTGGCGTTCCTCGACCATCGAAAAGAACCGTTCGAACCCCCCTGGCACCACGCTGATAGTGAGATGCACGACATCGGGCCCAAAGCCGCGCCAGGTATGCGGAATGGATTTCGGCAGTAGAACCGTGTCTCCGGCGGCCAAAGAGAAAGTCCGTTCTGGGGTCCACACCGCAATCCTGCCGTCCAGCACCTCAATGATTTCGTCTTCGCGATGATGCAGATGCTTGGCGGGACCGAACCCGGGCGGCGCCCGATAGTCGAAGATTGAATAAGTGCCTCCCGAGCCGCTGGCTCGGACGTGACAGCGCTCGCCGAACGGGCTGATCGAAACGTCAGCACATTGAACGGCGCGATCGAAACTCAATTCACCTGGAGTACTGATATTCAACTGCATTGATGCCTCCATGGAATGTCCACCGGGACGGCAGAAGACGCGGTCGGCCAACAACAAAGCGTCGTCTTCCGAGCAGCAACTATGCATATCCATTGTGTCATCTGTGCGGATGCTCTTCGATTCCGGTTTTAGCGGCCTCCAATTTGCCATTGCGGCGCAATGCGTGAAGATTCCGACAGAAACTCAAGCGCTATCCCCGGAATTGTTCGGCGTGATGGAGGCACGGACCGGTGGGTTGCCAGGTTTTACACTGCCCGCTGTCCGCAAGGACTACGGCGGGCAATCCGGGATAAAGTAGATTGCCATCTCTATTTCTAAAATGTCACTGTTTGGAAAGCACCTGCGCAGTTTCGGACCACCAGTTGGGCAGCTGTTAATCGGCAGGCTGGATCGTCATTCATTCCCGCCAGGGAACAAACCAAGGCACCAGCGAGTTTCCTTCCGTCGCAACCTTTGAGGGAAAGCCATGTCCAGACTTCTGCCGGCGACCAGCGTCGCCGTTCTTCTTGCCGGCGGGCCGGCCTTTGCTGCCGCTCCGATCCTCGCACTGCTTCTGCATGGCGGCGGCGACCTCTCTTTGCTCCCTCTGTCGCATTGCTTCTTCAACCGTCAAATCTTTGCTCATAGGAACTGGCACACTTCGGAGCCGCTTCGGACCTTCGTCTGCTCGAGTTCCCAGAACGAAACCTCGATGTGGTCATTGGCGCAGTAGACCGTGTTGCGCTCCGGTTCCAGCGCCCTGGCTTGCTTCACGGGACGGGACTTCATCGAGTCTCACCTGCCATTTGCCCGACAGGTCGCTGACTGCTTCGTACGTTTGCCACTGATGCGTAGTCGCAGTAATGGAAGGTGGATAGTCGGGGAGTCCGGGCATGAACTCCTGTTGATGGGTCCAAGCTCTGCACTCGGCCATGGAGGTCATGGATTTCACCTGGGGGAGCTTGATTAGCTCCCCCTGTTTGGTCAGAAAGATTGTGACAGCGATGGCGGTGAACATGGCCCGGTCATCCATCGACTTAAGGCTGGCGACACAATAGCCGCCGGGGTTGGGACGGACGTCGCCTGAGTCAACCTCGTTGGCATGGTCGGGGCCACAGAATCTGGCGATGCGGGAATCCGCTTTTGCAGCCGTTTGCGCTGCCAGAAGAAAAGCGAGAGCGACGATGAGCTTGGTGCGATTCATGTCGTCCTCCGTTTCATCCGGTGCTGCCGGGGGATCGCTTGGAAGCGACGGCCGATTGGGCTATGCTAGGAAGCGCGCCAAGAGGGTGAAATGTCCCGAACGGCCCCTGAAATTGACCTGAAATCTGCTGAAACGGTCACGTTCCGCGGTTTTGTTTTTCTTGCGAACAGCAACGAACTCCGAACCATGGAAGGCAAAGCGGTCAATCTTCGCAGTCAGTCCGTCGAGGTGCTCTCCGTCCTCGCGGCGCGACCGGGCGAAATCGTGTCCAAGGATGCGATTATGCAGGCGGTTTGGCCCGAGACCTTCGTGACCGAAGACAGCCTCACTCAATGCATTGCCGATATTCGCCGCGCATTGGCGGACGACGCGCACGTGATCGTGGAAACCGTCCCTCGAAGAGGCTACCGACTGAACGCCGATCCGTCGAACGCGGCGTACACAAACGCCGCAGCCGGCACGGAACGTGCCAAGACGCGATTCTCGCAACGCGGCTTCATTCTTGCTGCACTCGTTCTCGTCGCGGCAGCGATCGGCGCCTACTACGGCGCGGAAGCATGGCAAGCCGCTCCCGTTCGTTCGAGCGACATGCCCAGGATTGCGATCCTTCCCTTCGACGACATGAGTGCCGGTGCGGACAAGGGATATCTCAGCGATGCCGTTGCCGAGGGGATCATCACCGAGCTGGCGCGGAGCAAGACTTATGCCGTCATCGCCCGGAACTCGAGCTTCAGGTACCGCGGCCAGCCGGTTGACATTAGACAGATCGGCGATGAACTCAGCGTCGATTACGTGCTCGAAGGCAGCCAGCAGAAGATCGGAGACCGGCTGAAAGTGTCCGCCCAGTTGCTGAATGCGCATGACGGATCACATGTCTGGGCCAACTCCTACAACCGGGAGATTGGCGATCTTTTCGTCGTCCAGGAGGAAATCATCCGCACGCTTGCGGATCGGGTCGGAGTAAGGATCGAGCGACCCTTGCCACAGAGCGATGCCGCGCAGGTCAGCGCGCTCCGCTATTACCTGATAGGGAGGGCCAAGATCGGAGAGGATATCTCAGCCGAGGGGACCGAGCTGTTAAGGCAGTTCAGCCTCAAGGCGATGGAAGCGGATCCGAACTCCCAGTTCGGCTATATCGGGCTGGCCTGGTCCTATCGCAATGACGCGGTATTCGGGTGGCACGCGCAGGAACACAACCGGGACGAGGCGTTGAAACTCGCTGCCGAATACGCCGACAAGGCCATCCTGCTCGCTCCTGATAACGCTGGAGCGCATGAGGTCCGCGCCGAAATCCATACCGAAGCCGGAGAGGTCGAGCAGGCCCTTGCCCAGTACAATCAGGCGATCGCCTTGAACCCCAGCGACTCGCATATCCTCGTCATGAGTACGAACGTGCTGCTGTATGTTGGCCGCGCCGACGAAGCGATCGATCGGATCGAGCAGGCCAAGGGCATCGATCCCTTCCACCCTGACTGGTTCCACTGGCAGATGGGCTGGGCGCTCTGGGAAAAGAATGATTGCGGGGCGGCGCTGGCGGCGATGCGGAAAATGTCCAGAATCCCGAGCGGCGCACAGCGCATGCTTGCGGGGATCCACGCTTGTCTAGGAAACAAGCGAGAGGCAAAGGAAGCGCTTGCGGTGTTCCTCCAGAACACTCCCAGTGAATCCATCAGTAAAGAACGCAGGGAGTGGGACAAGATTTGGACCGCACCCGGAAGCCTCGACCGCTGGATCAAGCAGATGCGGTTCGCGGGGTTGCCGGAGTGAACGGCTGTCCGTTTGCGGCCCGGCAGAAGTCCGATTGGCCGCATAGAACCGTTGAAGCCTTTGTGTTGCGGCGGTGGTCGCCCTCAAAGCAGGATCATCGTTCGAAAGGAAATGGTGGGTGCGGAAAGTCGGCAATGGGGCCGACCTGCGCCATGGTGCGCTCGCACCCCAACTTCTGGAACGGGCCCGACGGCTGCCGTTCATCGGCGATGCCTCGAACTTCCGCAGATGGCGCTAGTTGCTCGTTCGGATCGACGAGACGAATGGCTACACTCCAGCCGAACCGGGCTCTTCTGCCATTGGCGACCGCATGCTGATTGAGTTTTGACCCTAGCGGGTGCCCTTGCATCGCCCACCATCGATTTTCCTGAATGCCGCACTCCAAACCAGCGTCAGAAGCTACACCCCGCCCCTTCCCCACCAAAATTCTTCTGGGCGAAATTCAAGGCGCTGCTGTAGCTCGTGTAGCTCTGGAACTGACAGACGTCGGAGCCGCGCCGCACCTTCATCTGTTCGAGATCCCAGAACGAAACCTCGATGTGGTCGTTGGCGCAATAGACCGTGTAGCGTAGCGTTCAGGGTTCCAGCGCCCTGGCTGCACGGGACGGGGCTTCATCGAACAGTCGGCTCACCTGCCATTTGCCCGACAGGTCGCTGACTGCTTCGTACGTTAGCCACTGATGCGTAGTCGCAGTAATGGAAGGTGGCCGGAGAGTTCGCGCACGAACTCCTGTCGATGGGTCCAAGCTCTGCACTGCGCCGGTCGAGCCGCGATCAGTGCTTCATCGAGTGCAGGATGGCCTGCATGTGCTCTTCCAGGTCGAGTTCACCCCGTGCCTCAATGGTCAACAGGTAATCGGCCTTGGCCCGGCGATCGCCTCGGCTGATCGCAGGATAGGAGCAGATGGCCAGCAATGATTCCTGTTCAATTCGGTCTGCCGTCTTGCGTTCGTGGCTGCTACTGCCCGCTTGATGAACAACCCTGTGAAGCCCGACATAGGTGGCTTCATGGGCTCCGATCAGCGCCCGCAATTCGGGTGAGGCACCTTCCCCTTCAGCAAACGTCGGTTCAACGACCGAGGCCACGGCGGTGAACGCAAGAAGTGTACGGCGGGTGACTTCGGGCATGCCTCATATCCCTGCTGTCTGATCATGCAGGCACACCATAGCACCGGCGCAACAGTTCGGAGAGATGCTCTGGGACGCGACCACACTGTCTGCTGACAAAAAGTCTTCGCTCCCGCAGCTCGCCATCCTGGGGCTGGCCGGTTGAGGGCCCTGAAACCGAAAAGCGCGTAGCGCGTGGGGGCCCGCAAGCGACCCGCACCCCAGCGGCATGTGTGGCCTTAAGTCGCAATAACTGGCTTCCCAAAGCAGGACGTCGGGCTTCATTGACGCTGCGACTAACACCATATGGTGATCCACAGCCCTCCAAAACGAGAGAAGCTCGCCCTGACGCGGTCGCACTGCGGCCGTCAGCCGAAAATGGCTATGAACTAGGAACCTGAAAAACCATGCCTGAAAATATCAGACCAACTTCGAGAGACGTCCCCCTCATTCAGCTAGGCGTCTATCAGTGCCGCTTCCCGGTGAGCGAAGACGCGTCAGTACCCGGCGGTTATCGTTTTTGTGCCGGGCCAACTTCGCAGGATCGCGTCTATTGCAATCACCACCACGGCATCGTGACCGCCGTCGACCCTCGTCGAACCCGTTCAGGTCTCCACCCCGCTCAACGACGCGCCGCTTAAGTCAAGCGGGCGGCGGCGCCTCGAACAGGTAGCAAGGGCTCAGCGTGATGCGCTCCACATCAGTTGGGACATCGTCGGGGGCAACGAAATGACGCGTGCGCATATAGCCCCCCAATGAACCGCCAACATCCTATGGCCACGAACTGTGAAGTGGCGCATCGTAGTTTTTTGGCGCATGGCTTTTTTCTTCCGGTTAACTGCAAATCAGCGGACTAGATGGTCATGCATTCCGGCAGCGGAACAAACCGGCACGCCAGCGAGTTTCTGTGCGAGGAAAATTGAGGGAAAGCCATGTCCAGATTACTTCTGATGACAAGCGTCGCCGTTCTTCTTGCCGGCGGGCCGGCCTTTGCCGCGGACGATACGCCGCTGCCGCCACCCAATGCCAAGAAACTGTCGGAGATTCTCGCCAAGGTCGAAAAGCGCGACGGCTTTCTCTATGTGAAGGAGGTCGACTGGGACAGCGGCGCCTACACCGTCACCTACTACACGGCGGATAAGGCGAAGGTCGAGATCAACTATGATCCCGTGACGGCCGAGCCGAAGTAACGGCTGTCGTCGAAGGCCGTTCGGACGCGAATTCATTGGCCGTTCCCATCGGCCTTTCCATGCTGGCGCAGCCCCTCACCTGCCTGCCGGCATCCTCTCCCCGTATAGTGACGGGGAGAGGGACGCTCGCAGACGATTTCGCCAATCACCAACGTTGCAACGATGGTACGGGCATTGCGGCCAGCCCCTTTCTCCCCGCACTAAATGTCTGGCAGGACAATGAGGGGCGGCGCCGGCTTCGACAATTGACATCCACCACGAGTTGGAAACGGTTGCTGGCCTGAGGCGATTGCCCTGCCCTTGCGCCAGATCGTCTTTGATGGCTGACTATGGCGGTTGACTGAGCCGCATTGGGGGATGGGCATGGCGACGGCGAAGCACGTGATGAAGCGCATATTGATGATGCTGGCCGGCTATCTCGTGGCGGTGCTGGTGGGCTTGATCTCAATCGCGGCGATCTATGCCGTGCTCAGTTCCTTGCCCAACTCGCCGAACTATTTCGACGTCATGGGCGTCTCGCCGATTGCGGTTCTGGTGGTGCCGCCGCTCGGCATGTTCGTTTATTTCCTGACGATTGTGGTGACCGCGCTACAGACGCTGATCTTCGCGCTGATCGCCGAGTTCTTCTCGTTGCGCAATGTCCTGCTGCACATGGTTTTCGGCGCCGGTGCCGCGGTCGCCGGCTTCGCCCTGATCTGGCCAAGCGTACCGGAGGACATGGATCCGCAACGCTGGGTCGACATCGGCATCATCGCCGCCGCAGGCCTCGTCGCCGGGCTGCTCTATTGGCTGATCGCCGGGCGGGACGCCGGCTTCCGGCGACCGCTGCTGGAGCACTAAAAATCAGCTCGACGGCGAGCGTACCGCCTCGGTGGCGTCCAGGGCCTGCTTCAGCCGCGAGTCGCGGTCGTAGACGTCGTCGAAATATTCGACCTTGCCGGACAGGTCAGGCCATCCGGTGAAATAGGCGACATAGACCGGGATATTGCGTGTCACATTCTCGGTCGCGTGGCCGTGCTTCAACTTCTCGGCGATATAGTCCACCGACGTGCCGAGCACTGCCGCCGCCATGCCACGCGGGTCCTGCAACCGCACGCAGCCATGGCTGAGCGCGCGCATGTCACGCTCGAAGAAGGATTTCTGCGGCGTGTCGTGCATGTAGATGGCGTGCTTGTTGGGGAACAGGATCTTCAGTTCGCCCAGCGCATTGGCCTCGCTCGGCTGCTGGCGCACGCTGTAGGGGATGTTCGCGCCATAGGCGCCCCAGTCGACCGCCGACGAAGGAATACGATTGCCCTGCGAATCCGTCACTTCGTAGCCGGCCCGGTCGAGATAGCCGGGATCGTTGCGCAACCTGGGCAGCATTTCGTTGACGATGATCGACTGCGGCACGCCCCAATAAGGATGGAAGTCGACCTGCTTGATCTGGTCGTAGAAGAAGGCGGTCTGGTTGGTGGTCCGGCCGACGACCACGCGCGTCTTCAGCTTTTCCTCCCCGTTGTCGATATAGCTCGCCGTGAAGGCCGGCTGGTTGATGAAGACACGCGGGCTGCCGAGATCGGAAGGCAGCCAGCGCAGTTCCTCCAGTGCCACTTCCACCTTCAGCAGCTTGTCGGCCTTGGATGTCCCCGCGAGCGACGCAACGGTGCGCGGGCCGATGACGCCATCGCCCTTCATGCCGGCCTTTTGCTGCACGGCCTTGATGATCGGAATGAGTTCCGGGTCATAGACTTCGCTGGTGGCCAGTCGGGACAGGATCTCGCCATAGGCGCCGCCCGTCTCGTCATCGAGATTGCGCGCGATCAAAGTCAGCAGCTTCGGCAATTCGGGGCTGGTTTCGCCCGGCTTCAGCAACAGCTTGGGGTCGACGACGATGTCGTTTTCAGCACTTGCCTGCAGGGATTCCAGTTCGACGCGCAGCGCCTGGTATTCCGCATTCTGCGGATGCCGCGATTCGAGATAGGTGCGCACTTCCTGGGTATGCGCCAGCGTTTTCAGCACGCCTTGCAAGTCGAGCGGCTTGGCCGGGAAATCATAGTAGCCGGTCATGCGGTTGGGCTCGACGCGGCCGTTCTGGGCGTCATGAGCATAGCGAAGCACGCGCGCCGACAGCGTCATCTCGAAACGGACGAGTTCTTTCAATTGGGCATTGGGGTCGGTCGTCGACGTAGCTACGGCGGGCACTTCGACCGTATAGTCGGCCGGCGTGAGGCCGTAGCTTGAAGCTTCGCCAAGCACCCGAACAGCATCCTGTGCTCGGCTGTTGAGGCTGGTCCCTGTTACCCAGATGAAATCCGGATTGGCCGAGTAATAGGCGATCAGCGCCTTGGCGATATCGGGCTCGGCATAAAGTTCGTAATCATTCAAGCTGGCAACGGCATCGCGAAACGCAGCGACGGTCACTGACGGCACGAAAGCCGCATCCTGCGGCACCGCCGGCTCTGGCTTCGCCGCCAGCGCCGAGAAGTCGACGCGGACCAGCCGATCGGCCTTGTAGGTGTAATAGGACGGGCCGCTGATTCTCACGCTGCCACCGCCGCCCGGCACTTTCGGCTTGTTCTTCGGCGGCGGCGGAAACTCGCCTTGCGGCGCGTGCTTGACGCCGCCGCCGAAAAGCATGTCGAACAGCCCCTGCGCGCCTGCTTGCGGGATACCGAAAGCGAGCGTTGCCGTGATCGCCATCAGCGGCACCGCAGCTGCCTTGTTTCCGAGGAATTTCATGGATCACCCGCTTCCGGCCGCAACCGGTTCCCGTTCCGCACGTAGATCGTCTCGCTCACCGCATGGCGGATGTAAGGCGCGACTATGCTGATTCATACCGATTTCGTTAAGCTTTCATAAATTTTGGAACGTCTGTTGCAGAACGGTTTCACAACGTCGTGACGGCTGGAGCGGGGTGTTTGCGTCCAGCCGGGAAATCCATTGCAGATCAGGCGTTGGCGCCGCCATCGATGGTCAGCGCGGCGCCGGTGACGAATCGGCCTTCCGGGCCCGCCAGCCAGGCAACCATGCCGGCGATGTCCTCGGCCCTGCCGAATCGCGGCGTCGCCATCTTCTGGCGCTGGTGCTCGGCATGCGGACCATCGGCCGGGTTCATGTCGGTGTCGGTCGGCGGATTTCGACTGCGGCGTCGCCGCGACTTTCTTCGCCACGGTTCAGCACGGCATGTCGATCCAGGCCCGCGACGGCGCCTCGCACGATGCCTTGCTGGCAACGGTGGCCGGGGCCATGGCGGCCTGGAAGACAATGGCGGCAACCGATGCGGCGTGACAAACGGCGGCTGGTGTGCTCGAAATTCGCCAGCGAGCCGGGAGGTATGAAGGCGTGAAGAAAGGTTATCGCGAACTGCTGGACGAGGCGAACGCCGAGATCGAGGTGGTTTCGCCCGAGGAAGCAGCCGGGCTGCTCGACGATGAAGACACCATCTTCGTCGATCTGCGCGATCCGCGCGAAGTGGAGCGCGACGGCCGGATTCCCGGCGCCAAACATGTCACGCGCGGCATGCTGGAATTCTGGATCGACCCCGAAAGCCCCTACCACAAGCCGTTCTTCGCCTCGGGAAAGAGCTTCGTCTTCTTCTGCGCAGGTGGCTGGCGCTCGGCGCTGGCCACCAAGACGGCGCAGGACATGGGGCTTGCGCCGGTAAAGCATATCCTTGGCGGCTACACCGCCTGGAAGGCGGCCGGACTGCCGGTCGAACCCGGCGAGAAGAAGAAATAATTTCGATCGCCGGTCAATGCAGCAGCGACGGCTCGCGATGCGCCACGAAGCCGACCGCGCTTTCGATCACACCCTTGTCCGCAAGAATGCGGCGATGGCCGAGCCCGTCTGCCCAGTAGAGCCGCACATGACCGCCGGCGCCGGCATAGCGCCTTGCGTGATCGGCCGAAACCTCACGGTCGTCCGGTGCGTGGATGACCAGGGTCGGGACCGGCGCCTGGGCGAGCTGACGGTCGCCGGTGAATTCGTGCAACGGCCGACCGGAAAGATGTTGGACACGATCCGCCATTGCGGCTTGCGAGCGCGGACCGACATTGAGCATGCGGCTGAAGTCGGCGAAGATCGCCGGCAGGGAACTTGGCGCCGCGATCAGCACCAGACGTCCGGCCGCCAGCGGCGGGATGTTCTTGACCGAACCGGCGACGGCATTGGCGGCGACGGCACCGCCGAAGGAGTGACCGACCGCTGCCACGAACGGGCCGAACCACTCACCGGCAACCCGCACCGCATCAACGGCATTGACCATGTTCAGCCGCCTGCCCTGCGACTGGCCGTGGCCCGGCAGATCAATGGAAACCACCCTGTAACCGGCGGCGCGATAGCCTTCGATCAACGCGCGCATATATTCGGTGCGCGAGCGCCAGCCATGCACGACAAGCACCGTGCCAACGGCTGCCCCGCCCGGCTCCGGCCGGAACTCGTGCACCATGACGCAGCGGGTCGCGGTCTTGAGCCGGTGATGGCGCGCCTCGGTCATGAACTCGGCAGCGCGATCGACTGCGCGCCGTTCGCCGTCGCTGAGCGCCTTGACGTTCGGTGTGCGGCAGAACAATTCGAACGCCGCGCGCCCGGTCAGGCGCGGCGCGACACGCTCGGCCGCACCAAACACGCCCCGGATGACCTTCAGCCCGAATGATGCCATAGTGAGAATCCATCCATACGTTCAAGCATGAACATAATAGTTCAAAGATGAACAATAAACAAGAGCTACCTTGGGACAACCCGCGCTTTCGCAACTGGGTCGCGGTAGCGCGCGCCTGCCATGTGCTTGAGCGCACGCTGGCGGTGAAGCTGGGGCCGCTCGACCTGAAGCCGGCTCAGCTCGATGTGCTGATGAACCTCTACCGCCATCCCGGCATGTCGCAGCACGACCTTGCCCGCAAGCTGCTCGTCGGTCGCTCCAACATCACCATGCTTCTGCCGCAGCTGGAGGCGCGTGGCCTGCTGCGCCGCGAAGGCGACGACAAGGACAAGCGCATCCTGCGGCTCGCGCTCACCGAGGCCGGCGAGGCGCTGCTGATGCAGGCGCTGAAAGTGCACATGGCGCTGATCGAGAAGGCGATGAGCCAGTCGACGCCGGAACAATGCGACATGATCGGCGAGCAGATGCGCAAGATCTATGAGGTGCTGAAGGAGGCGTGACCGCCCCTCAGCCCAAACTTAC
The DNA here is from genome assembly GCF_040318715.1 of Mesorhizobium sp. M1050. NCBI lineage: Bacteria > Pseudomonadati > Pseudomonadota > Alphaproteobacteria > Hyphomicrobiales > Phyllobacteriaceae > Mesorhizobium > Mesorhizobium sp. M1050. The sequence continues at coordinate 46,721 of NZ_JAMYMV010000047.1, forward strand.
CACATCGTCTTCTTCGCCCGCTCCGGCCATTCCTTGTCGTAGGTGTCGCCATCGATGTTCTTGCGGCTGGTGATTTCCAGGATCTGTCCGGGCGTCGGCAACGACTTCGGGTCGACATGCCTCGCCGGATTCCAGAGTTCGGAGCGGACGATGGCGCGGGCGCATTGGAAGTAGACCGAATCGATGTCGACAACGGTTACCGATCGCGCCGCCTTGCCTTCAACCGCGAACGACGCGCACAACGTTGTATCCGTGGTGATATGAGCGCGACCATTGACGCGCAGCGTCGTGCCGGAGCCCGGCACCAGGAACAGCAGGCCGACTCGCGGATCGCGGATGATGTTTCGAAGCGAATCGGCGCGGTTGTTGCCGCGACGGTCCGGCATCATCAGGGTTTTCGGATCGTGGATGCGCACGAAGCCGGCGAGATCGCCGCGCGGCGAGCAGTCAAGCCCCTCCGGCCCGCTGGTCGCCAATGCGACAAACGGTGAGGACTCGATGAAAGCGGCGTATTCTGGAATGACACGGTCGAGTTCCTTGACCAGGGAGGCCTCGCCAGGAACGCCATAGAGCGCCTCGATCTGCTCGACTGTGGTGATGACGGACATCTTTTTCGTCTCCAAACCTTCGCCGGCGCTACTCCATTTCGATGACGCTTTGACGACAACGACAGGAGCACGATTCCGAACAGTGTGGGCGGTTTTCGGACGACATCTTGCTCGATCTCTTCGCCTCTAGCGGTCCCGGCTCAAGCCCTTTTCCGCAAGCTCTGCCAGATAGGCGTCCCAGCGTGCATCCTTCTCGTGGCCGAGCGTGTGCAGGTAGTTCCAGGTAAAGATACCGGTGTCGTGGAAATCGTCGAAGGTGATGCGCACGGCGTAGTTGCCGACCGGCTCGATCTTGAGGATCTTGACATTGCGCTTGCCGGGAACCGTCACACGCTGTTCGGGCGAGTGGCCCTGCACCTCGGCCGATGGCGAGGCGACGCGCAACAACTCCGCCGGCAGTTCGAACGGCCTATGATCGGGAAAGGTGACGGACAGCACTTTGCGGTCCTTCGAAACCCGGAGTTCTTTCGGTGCGGTCATGCTGTTCGATCCGTATTATCCATCCTTCCCTACGCCGCTTCGTCAAACGGGAAAAGGCTGTTTGATGCCGACCGACATGCTATGTCGGCGCAGGGATGTTGCGAAAGATCAACAACCGCTATCTTGAATGACAGGCTGGATCGTATCACATAGCGGTATATAACGATGCCGCTCACGGCCACGGGAAGCGCTCGAAGCATGGACATGATCGACCCATTCGGTCGCACGATCAGCTATCTCAGGGTGTCGGTTACCGACCGCTGCGATTTCCGCTGCACCTATTGCATGGCCGAGGACATGGCCTTCCTGCCGAAGAAGGACCTGCTGTCGCTGGAAGAACTCGACCGGCTGTGCAGCGTCTTCATCGAAAAGGGCGTCAGGAGATTGCGGCTCACTGGCGGTGAGCCGCTGGTGCGCAAGAACATCATGCATCTGGTGCGCCAGTTGTCGCGGCATCTCGAAAGCGGCGCGCTGGAAGAACTGACGCTGACCACCAATGGCTCGCAACTTTCGCGCTTTGCCGCCGAACTCGCTGATTGCGGCGTCAAGCGCATCAATGTGTCGCTGGACACACTCGACGCCGACAAGTTCCACAAGATCACCCGCTGGGGCCACCTCGACAAGGTCATGCAAGGCATTGATGCCGCGCAGGCGGCCGGGCTGAAGGTCAAGCTCAACGCGGTGGCGCTGAAGGATTTCAACGACGCCGAGTTGCCCGAGATGATGCGCTGGGCGCATGGCCGTGGCATGGATTTGACGGTCATCGAGACCATGCCGATGGGCGAGATCGACGCCGACCGCACCGATCAGTATTTACCGCTGTCGCTGCTGCGCGCGTCGCTGGAACGCCAGTTCACGCTGACCGACATTCCCTTCAAGACCGGCGGGCCGGCTCGTTACGTCCATGTCGCCGAAACCGGCGGACGCCTCGGCTTCATCACGCCGATGACGCATAATTTCTGCGAGAGTTGCAACCGCGTCCGGCTGACCTGCACCGGCACGCTCTATATGTGCCTCGGCCAGGAGGACGCCGCCGACCTGCGCGCGCCCTTGCGGGCCTCCGAAGGCAACGAACTGGTCGCCGAGGCCATCGACGAAGCGATCGGCCGCAAGCCGAAAGGCCATGATTTCATCATCGACCGCCGCACCAGCCGCCCATCGGTGTCACGCCATATGAGCGTCACCGGCGGCTGATCTTTTCGTGAAATTCAGGCAAGATCGCTTCCGAGGTCATTTGCTTCGAGGCGCGACATGCAACGGCGTTATTTATTCCCGGCGTTTGTCATGGCAGGTGCGGCGACCAGTGCGGTTGCCGCACCGTCCACCTATGTGAACGAGCGCTTCGGCACCGTCTGCACCTTTCCCGGTGAGATTTTCACCGATCGCCAGCCCGAGCCGGACAATGGCGACGGACAGGTATGGCTGAGCACGGATGGCGCCAGCCTGATCTGCTCGGGCATCCGCAACATCGACGATGAGACGCCGAAGGGTTTTGTGGCTGCCGAGAAGGCCAGCGATGAAGCCGGCTACAAGGTCACCTACAGCAAGTCCGGCAAGGACTGGGCGGTGCTGTCTGGGATAAAGGACGGAAAGATCTTTTACGAGCGGCGCCTGTTCGGCAGGGATGGCATCATCCGCACGGTCTGGATCGACTACCCGCCGGCCCTCAAGTCGAAATACGACCCGCTGGTGGGTGCCATCGCCGGCAGTCTCAAGGGGCCATGAGCGTTTCGTGACCGTGAGCATTTCGGCCACACCGCGAACAAATCTTTACCCGCGAATGCTCTGCTGATTTACCGATGGTCCGTTCCGGCCTAGAGCGGGATGAATTTAGGTTGGGCATAGCCAGCCTCGGTGAAGTAATTTCGGCATTCGGTTGACGTGACCTCGCCGAGGAT
>NZ_JAMYMV010000048.1:0-48409 GCF_040318715.1 Mesorhizobium sp. M1050
GAGATTGGCAGCGTCGCCTACGGCGCTTTTTCCTGCAGCTTTGGTGATTGGCGAAGGCATTCGCGACGGCCGATCTCCCCCCTTGAGGGGGAGATGCCCGGCAGGGCAGAGGGGGGTGCTGTCCCACCGGCATAGGGACGAGTCTTGGGCTGCTCCGCCCGTGGATGAAGGCGCGGCATGAAAACCCCCATCGCCATCAAGCGCGGCACCGTGGCCGCGATCTTCATCGACCTGCAGGAAGAGCACCGGCAGGACAAGCGCTATCTCGTCGACGGTTACGCAACGGTCCTCGCCAACGTCCAGCGCCTGCAGGCGGCGGCGCGGCAAAACCATGTGCCGCTCTACCACTGGGCCTACATCGTCGACCTCGACAGCCAGGACCGGCCGTTCCATCCGGTCGGTGAGGACGGCAAGTCGGCCTTTTCCGACAAGAGCGATCCGCTGACCGAGATCTGCCATGAGGTGGCGCCGGCTGATGGCGAGGCGCTGCTGGTCAAGGCCGAGGCCAGCGCCTTCCGTTCGGGGCCGGCGGCGCGCGACATCAAGTCGGCCGGCATCGAATGGCTGGTCGTGTCGGGCGTCTGGACCGAGGCCTGCATCGACGCTTCGGTGAAGGACGCAGTGGCGAAAGGTTTTCACGTGCTGCTGGTCAAGGATGCCTGCGGCAGCGGCAGCGCGGCCATGCACCAGACCGGCATTCTCAACCTCGCCAACCGGCTCTATGGCGGCGCCGTCACCGACACCGATGGCGCCTGCCGGCTGCTGGCGGGCGAGACCGTCACCGCCTGGCAGGTCGAAGGCTCGGTGCCGCTGCGCTTCACCTTCGACAACGCGGCCGCGCTCTACGCAGACCTATGACTGCCGAAAGCATGACTCGGGGCAAATACGAAACCCGGCTCGACCCAGAGCTCTGGGCCTATATCGACGCGGTCAACGCCTGGTATCCACCCGAGATGCCCGGCCTGCCGATCGACAAGCAGCGCGCCGTCTATGACCGGATGAGCCGTGCCTTCCATCAGGGCCGCCCGCCCGGCGTCACGGCCAGCGACAGCCTGATCGCCGCGGCCGGCCGCGACATCCCGATCCGCCGCTACCGGCTCGCCGGCGCGGCCGCGAAGGCGATGGTGGTCTACTATCATGGCGGCGGCTTCATCCTCGGCGGGCTCGACAGCCATGACGACATCTGCGCCGAGCTCTGCGCCGGCACCGGTTTCGACGTGCTGTCGGTCGACTACCGGCTGGCGCCGGAGCATTTGCACCCCGCAGCCTTCGACGATGCCGTCACCGCCTTCGAATGGGCGGCCGCCGCCACCGACCTGCCGCTGGTGCTGTGCGGCGAAAGCGCCGGCGGCAATCTCGCGGCTGGCGTGGCTCAGGCGACCCGCCGGCACGCCAGTGCGGCCATCGGCCAGGTGCTGATCTATCCCGACCTCGGCGGCGACGAGACCGCCGGCTCCTATGTCGAGCACGCCGAAGCGCCGCTTCTGTCGCTGCACGACATCGCCTTCTATCGCGACGTCCGCTCCGCCAGGCGGCAATCACCCGGCGATCCGACCTTCCAGCCTTTGCGCGACACCGACTTCTCCGGCCTGCCGCCAACAGTGATCGTTACCGCCGAATGCGACCCGCTGTCGTCGGACGGCGAGACCTACCGCGACCGGATACTTGCCGCCGGCGGCAAGGCGTGGTGGCACGAGGCGCCGAAGCTGGTGCACAGCTTCCTGCGCGCCCGCACGACTGTGCCGGCCGCGGCGGAAGCGTTTGCGCGGATTGTTGCGGCGGTTGGTGCGCTGGGCCGGGGTGATCTCCCCCCTTGAGGGGGAGATGTCGCCGAAGGCGACAGAGGGGGTCGTCGCACGTAGAGCGCTAGCATCATCTTTTTGAAAGTACGAGGTCGCGTCCCGTCGTGCCGACCCCCTCTGGCCTGCCGGCCATCTCCCCCTCAAGGAGGGAGATTGGCGCCGCGCCGTTGGCGCATCTCTCCCAGCGCGGCTGCAAAGTATAAGCGCACTGCCGACTCCCCCTGCGGAGCACCGCACAATCACTGCGGAAAACCGAACACTCCCCAGCGTCACCCCGCTCTATCATTCCCTCAGGCAATGGCGTCCCGGCGATCGCATCCGTCCCCCGCGTCTGTCGATCGGCCGGGGCGCCCAACAACAGGGGAACGACGATGAAATTCATGCTGACCGACCGCAAATTGCACCCGCAGGCAAAACCCGTCGCCGACGACTTCAAGAGCGGCGGCATCAACCGCCGCGAATATCTGGCCTTGATGGCCGGCCTTGGTGTCAGCGCCGCCGGCGCACTGGCGCTGGGTGGGCTGGCCCCCACGCCTGCCCGCGCGGCGGAACCCAAGAAAGGCGGCGTCCTGCGCGTCGCCATGAACGTCAAGGGTTTCAAGGACCCGCGCACCTTCGACGGCGTCGAAATGTCCAACGTCGCCCGCCATTGCAACGAATATCTGGTGCGTTGGAACACCGACTTCTCCTTCGAGCCCTGGCTGCTCGAAAGCTGGGAGGTGAGCGACGACGCCAGGACGCTGACGCTGCATGTGCGCAAGGGCATCTCCTGGTCGAACGGCGACGCCTTCAACGCCGACGATGTCGTCCACAACCTCACCCGCTGGTGCGATGCCTCGGTGGCCGGCAATTCGGTCGCCGCGCGCATGGGCGCGCTGGTCAATGCCGACACCAAGAAGGTTGTCGACGGCGGCATCGCCAAGGTCGACGAGTTCACGATAAAACTCAATCTGCCCAAGCCCGACATCTCGCTGATCGCCGGCATGGCCGACTATCCCGCGCTGATCATGCACCGCTCCTATGAGGGCGACGGCGATCCGATGAAGGCGCTTGCCATCACCACCGGTCCCTGCGAGCTGGTCAGCTGGGATGACGAGACAGGCGCCGAGGTGAAGCGCAAGGATAAGCCCTGGTGGAAGGGCGAATTCCACCTCGACGGCATCAAATGGGTCGACTACGGCTCCGACCCCAACGCCATGATGTCGGCCTTCGAATCCGGCGAGATCGACACCGACCACGAGACCGCCTCCGATGCCGTCTCGCAGACCGAGCAGATGGGCCTCAAGAATTCCGAGATCGCCACCGGCTCGACCATCGTCGCCCGCTTCAATGTCGGCAACGCGCCCTATGACGACGTCAAGGTGCGCCGCGCCGCCCAGCTCGCCGTCGACAATTCCGCCGTGCTGGCGCTCGGTCTCGGCGGCCGTGGCAAGCCCGCCGACAACCATCATGTCGGCCCCATGCATCCCGAATATGCCGATATCGGCCCGGCCAAGCGCGACGTCGGCCAGTCGAAGAAGCTGCTCGCCGAGGCCGGCAAGGCCGACCACGAATTCGAGCTCATCTCCGTCGATGTCGAATGGCAAAAGAGCACCGGCGATGCCATCGGCGCGCAGATGCGCGAGGCGGGCCTCAAGATCAAGCGCACCGTTCTGCCGGCCGCGACCTTCTGGAACGACTGGAGCAAATACCCCTTCTCCTGCACCGAATGGCTCGGCCGCCCGCTCGGCGTCCAGGTGCTGGCGCTGGCGTATAAATCCGGCGCCGCCTGGAACGAAAGCGCATATGCCAACAAGGAGTTCGACGAACTGCTAGACAAGGCGCTGGCGACCCCGGACGCCAAGGCGCGCAAGGAGATCATGGCCAAGATCGAGCTGAATTTGCGCGACTCAGGCATCATCATCCAACCCTACTGGCGCTCGGTCTACCGGACGTACCGCAAGGGTGTGGAGGGTTGCGAACAGCACCAGGCGCTGGAACAACACTTTGAGAAGGTGTGGATTGAGAGTTGAGCCTTCGCCATTCTTGGGTTCCTCGCCCCCACGGAAGTGGGGGAGAGGTGGCCCGGCGAAGCCGGGACGGAGAGGGGGACGCCCTCCGCAATATCAAAGCCGCATGATGGGTAAGAGCCGAACGATAAATTCCATCGGGTGCTTTCAGGCGATAGACCTCCCAACGCCGCGCAGGCCCCTCTCCGTCCCGGCTTCGCCGGGCCACCTCTCCCCACATCGTGGGGCGAGGAACTAAGGCAGCGCCTACGGCCCGACCATCACAAGGCGGCGCAGCCCCTCCGGAAACGGCTTTCCGGCCGCAACGCCGGCGTTTCGGTTTGCAACGCTGGTGATTGGCGAAAGCAGCGATGACAGCGTCCTTCGCCCCGTTTACGGGGAGTTGAGGAGTGGTCCGCGTAGCGGACGAAAAGCCAACTGCTTGGCTTTTCGAACGACGAGTGGCGGCAGCCAAATGAGGGGCGGCGCCAGCGTTGGTCTTCCGTTCTCCCACCGCGGAGAAGGCAAGACGCGCCGACCCGTTCACCTCTCGGTCTTCACCAAAGTCCAGATCCAGCCGACGAAGGTCAGCACCAGGAACGGATAGCCGGCGGCGGGCAGCGGCGACGAGGTCGGCAGTAGGCGCGCGCCCCACAGGATCATGCAAGCCGAGACGACAAACAGCCCTGCGGCCACGAGCGCGGTGAGCCGCATCCACACGGCGAAAGTCTTCGGTGCGCTGACCATGACAAGTGCGGCCGCCCACAGCGAGATGCCGCCGACATAGGAGGGCACGCTGGCCTCAAGCCCTGCCGCATTGCCGGCCAGCAGCAGGCTCTCGCCGGCGAGAAAGGTCAGAAATCCGGCAGCTATGCAGTCATTGCCCAGCCGCTGGTATTTCATCGTCAGCAGCGCGGTCGCCACCACCAGTGCCACGCCGTCGACGGTCCACAGCGTCTCGCGCAGTTCGGCGCTGGCGACGAAGGTGCCGGCAAGCCCGAAAGCGCCACCGATCGCCAGGCCGGTCGCGGCAACGATGTCCAGCGGGTTGGAACGCATTTGAAATCTCCCCCAAGCCCTGCTGAGGATACTCCTGGGCGGAACGTTCTCAAAGGGGTAGCGCGAAGCGGAAAACGGCGGAGGTGTCGAGAAGCCCTCGGGCGATCCGGCCTTGTCACGCCCTCGCCTGCGGTCGAGAAGTGGCCGACGCGAATGCCGGTGAGACAGTTGCCTGAGCCCGCGTCGGCCACTGGCGAACCGAGGTCCGCCGCCCGATTTTTGTAGCGCCCCATCGCGGCACGAGCAACCAAGCCAAGGCCATCGGTACGTATTCGTACAAACGTGATCTCCGCGTGCCGATGCCAACAGCGCGGGGACCCTGGAACATTCAAAAAAGCGCTCGGTGCCCAGATAGCCTGGGCGCCGCCTCCTGGAGAGTAATCTACACCGCTCTGCGTCAACGCATCACCAGCGGGGCACATTGCCCCCGGCAACTCCACCGCTTTCGAAGCCTGCCATCGATCCACCGGATCGATGAATTGGCGCGCTTCGCGCGCCAATCGGCTTCTCAATCCCCCATCTTCAGCGCCTGAATAAACGCCTCCTGCGGGATATCGACCTTCCCAAACTGGCGCATCCGCTTCTTGCCTTCTTTCTGCTTGTCCAGCAGCTTGCGCTTGCGCGAGACGTCGCCGCCGTAGCACTTGGCGGTGACGTCCTTGCGCAGCGCCGAGATGGTTTCGCGGGCGATGACCTTGCCGCCGATCGCGGCCTGGATCGGGATCTTGAACAGATGGTTCGGGATCAGTTCCTTCAGCTTCTCGCACATCTGCCTTCCGCGCTTTTCCGCCGCCGTGCGGTGCACCAGCATCGACAGCGCATCGACGGGCTCCTCATTGACCAGGATCGACATCTTGACGAGGTCGCCCTCCTTGTAGTCGGTGAGGTGGTAGTCGAACGAAGCGTAGCCCTTGGAGATCGACTTCAACCGGTCGTAGAAATCGAAGACCACTTCGTTGAGCGGCAGATCGTAGATCAGCATGGCGCGCTTGCCGACATAGGACAGGTCGGCCTGGATGCCGCGCCGGTCCTGGCAGAGTTTCAATATGCCGCCGAGATAGTCGTCGGGCGTCAGGATGGTGGCGCGGATCCATGGCTCCTCGATGGCGGAGATCTTCACCACATCGGGCATGTCGGCCGGGTTGTGCAATTCCTTCATCGAACCGTCGTTGAGCAGCAGCCGGTAGACGACGCTGGGTGCCGTGGCGATCAGGTCGAGGTTGAACTCGCGTTCCAGCCGCTCCTGGATGATTTCCAGATGCAGCAGGCCAAGGAAGCCGCAGCGATAGCCGAAGCCGAGCGCGGCGCTGGTTTCCATTTCAAAGGAGAAGCTGGCGTCGTTGAGGCGCAGCTTGCCGACCGCGGCGCGCAGATCCTCGAAATCGGCGGCGTCGACCGGGAACAAGCCGCAGAACACCACCGGTTGCGCCGGCTTGAAGCCGGGCAGCGCCTTGGCGGTGGCGCGCTTGTCCTCGGTGATGGTGTCGCCGACGCGGGTGTCGGCCACTTCCTTGATCGAGCCGGTGAAGAAGCCGAACTCGCCGGGGCCAAGCTCGTCGACATTGATGCGGGCCGGGGTGAACACGCCGGTGCGCTCGACCAGGTATTTGGCGCCGGTCCCCATCATCCGGATGGTCTGGCCCTTCTTCAGCACGCCGTCGATGATGCGCACCAGCACGATGACGCCGAGATAGGCGTCGTACCAGCTATCGACCAGCATCGCCTTCAGCGGCGCTGAAGCATCGCCCTCGCGCGGCGGCGGCAGCTGGTGGACGATGGCCTCCAGCACATCGGGAATGCCAAGCCCGGTCTTGGCCGAGATCAGCACGGCGTTGGAAGCGTCGATGCCGATCACCTCCTCGACCTGCTCGCGGATGCGCTCGGGCTCGGCGGCCGGCAGGTCGACCTTGTTCAGCACCACGACGATCTCGTGGTTGTTGTCGATCGCCTGGTAGACATTGGCCAGAGTCTGAGCTTCGACGCCCTGCGAGGCGTCGACCACCAGCAGCGACCCCTCGCAGGCGGCGAGCGAGCGCGACACTTCATAGGCGAAGTCGACATGGCCGGGCGTGTCGATCAAATTGAGGATATAGTCCTCGCCATTGTTGGCGTGGTATTTCAGCCGCACCGTCTGCGCCTTGATGGTGATGCCGCGCTCGCGCTCGATGTCCATCGAGTCCAGCACCTGCTCCTTCATGTCGCGCAGCTCCAGCCCGCCGGTCAGCTGGATCAGCCGGTCGGCAAGCGTGGATTTGCCATGGTCGATATGGGCGACGATGGAGAAATTCCGGATGTGGTCGAGGGGCGTGCTCATGTCGCGCGCTTTAGCAGGGGCGGCTTGCTGCGGCAAGCGGCACAGCCAATGCCGGGCAAGTGCCGCCGGTGCTTGTCGCTCATTACGCGCTTTCGCGAAAATCAATAAACATTAACCAAGTCCGTTAGAGCATAATTGTGGACTGCCATGTTAGCCGGTGAGGATATTCCGATATAAGGATCAAGGCATGCGGGGGCTGGCAGGCAGGTTTATCAGGTCGCGGAGCGGCGCGTTCGCACCGATACTCGTTCTCGTCATGATTCCGCTGATCACCGCGATCGGTTTTTCGGTCGACTACACCTCGGCGGTCCAGACCAGGTCGACCGAACAGGCGGCACTCGATTCCGCGATCCTGTCGATCACCACGATGGATACCGCCTCGACGAAGGCGCAGCGCCAGGTGGCGATGCAGGCCTCCTACGTGGCCAATGGCGGACAGGGCACCGCGACGCTGAACACTTTCGACGTCAGCGCCAACGGCACCGCCACGGCGCAGGCCACGGCGAGTTACCCGATGCCGACCGTTTTCATGCAGATCGCCAGGATCCCGACGGTGGCGATCGGCGTCTCGTCGGCGGTGAACAAGACGCCCGCACTGGTCGCAGCTACATTCAACGTCGATCACGTTTCAGGCTACTGGAACAAGACCATGACCTTGTACGGACTGCCGTTCGGTTCGACCTCCAGCACCACACCGACGACCATGATGAAGGTCAACTATGTCTACAAAGGCTATAACTATTCCTATACGAGCGGGGGTAAGACTTATACCGCTGCCGACCCGAAAGGTTACGGCACGACAACTATTTCCACTGTGTCGGGAACAACCTCGACGCAGGTTCAGAGCCAAGTGTGCACGACAGTAGGGTCAAAAACCGATTTCACTCCCACTGCTGGAGTTTACAGAAGCACCGCGGTAGCAAAAAGCGGAAACACGAGCGGCTCCACCATCTATTTCAAGACAACGTGCGCGACCACGAATTCCGCCGGAAACACCAGTGGCGCAACAATCAATGTGAGCACCATGGACCAGCTCTATCTGCAGATGGATGTGCCGTCCGGACCGGTCAACCCGCTCAAGTCGAACAATGCAGACACGTCGAACCGGCTCTACCTCGGCGCCGGGTACAGTACTGCTGCACAAAGGGACCTGGACCCTTCCAAATACCTCCCTGTCGAGGTTAAAGGCAACACGGTCGTCGACATCTTCGGCGCTGTGCCCTGCAGCCAGACCAGCGATCAGGCATGGGAAGACGGCGGCAACAATCCTCCACTGCCTGATGTCACGAACGCCGACTTCTTCTACAGCGTGACCGGCAAGTGCGACTTCAACAAGCGGCCCTCCAACACGGTGCTGACGCAGTAAGCTGCGCTCTTGGCCTTCTCCCTGCGGTAGAAGGTGGATTGGCGCGCAGCGCCAAGACGGAAGAGGGGTGCTGGACGGAATACAACGGCCGGGTAATCTGGCGCCATGCCGCATCAACCTGTTCTGCCAGCCAAACGAAGCTTCGCCCATTCGCTCCGGCACAAAATGACGGAGGCAGAAGGCAGGCTGTGGCATGAACTGCGCGACCGCAGGCTCGACCGGATAAAATTTCGGCGCCAGGTTCCCGTCGGAAGGTACATTGCCGATTTCGTCTGCTTCGAAGCTGGCCTCATCATCGAGATCGATGGCAGCCAGCACGCGGGGTCGGATTCTGACCGTGTCCGCAAGGCAGACCTGGAGGCGAGGGGCTTTCGCATTCTGCGCTTTTGGAACGACGATGTTCTGAAAGACTTGAACGCCGTCTGCGACACCATCATCGCCTATGTACGAGATATGAGTCTCCAGCCGTGGCGATAGGGGCTCCGACTTCCCTTCTCCCCTTGTGGGAGAAGGTGTCGCCGAAGGCGACGGATGAGGGGTGTTCCAGGGAATGCCAACGCCTCATTCCCTGGAACACCCCTCATCCGTCTCGGCGCTGCGCGCCGATCCACCTTCTCCCACAAGGAGGGCTTTGCATGAAGGGTGTGCTTAACCTGATTGGCCTACTGAGCGTCTTTTGAAGGCGTCTAAGGCCTCGCCTTGTCGCCCTGGCGCGGCATCGACCGGCATCATTGGCCCGATCGGGTCGATTTTGGACGCACTCCTCCTCACGCCCGCCTCTCTTTGGGTGGATACAGGACACCGATCATAGTCCGCAGATTGTAGGCGCATGCCGCCAGCATGCACTGCGTGCGGTTGGTCGCAAGGTTGAAGAAGCGCATGCGCCGCATGCCGTAACGCTCCTTGAACACGGCGAAAGGCCGCTCAACCGCCGCCCGCACCTTGGAGATCAGCCGGTTGCGCAGCTTGTCGCGCGGCGGCAATTCAGGGTGATGCTTGTTGGGCCGCCGCATCAGGCGATCCTTGATCTTGGCCTCAGCGAGCCGGTCATGCCTGGCATGGGTGTAATAGGCCTGATCGCCATAGACCGCCTTCTCATCGCCGCAGATCAACCGGTCGGCCGGCTCGGTGTCGGTGACTGAAGCGTCGCTCACCTCGACGCGCCGGATCAAGGTGTGCCCCTGGTCGACGCCAATGTGCATCTTGTAGCCAAAAGTGCTCTTCTTGCCCTTCTTGCCCCAGCGCGCATCCTTGTCCGCCGACGGCTTGACCGGGCCGTGGTGGCCCTTCTTCGGCTGCTTGGGCGGCCGGCCGGGGGATTGCATGAACGAGGCATCGACCAGCGTGCCGCGCTTGACGATCAGGCCTTTCGTCTCCAGCTGCCGGTTGATCTCCTCAAACACCTTGTCGATCAGCCGCTCACGCGTCAGCTCGTCGCGAAAGCGCCATAGGGTCGAATGGTCGGGCGTACGGTCCGAGAGGCTGAAGCCAACGAAGCGGCGAAACGACAGCCGGTCACGGATCTGCGCCTCAAGCGCTGGATCGCTCAGCCCATGCCACACACCCAGCAGAAGGCAGCGCACCAGCAATATTGCCGGGTAGCTGGCGCTACCCGGGCCGCTGCTGCTGCGCGGGCCAAGCAGCTTGCTGATCGGCTCCCAGTCCAGCTCTTTCGCAATCAGGTCGAAGATCGTCTCATCCGACACCGCAAGACCGTCCGCCAGACTCAACTGACCCAGAACACGATCCACCATCGCGAATCTCCCTGCTCCAACCTCACAACAGAATCACTGATCGGCTTCTGTGCAAAGATCTCACAAGGGGAGAAGGGAAGAATTGAGCCTGATGATCACAAACCGGTGAGCGCTGTAACGAAGCGGCAGACAGCGGCGAAGTGGGGACATGAGCGGCGCATCCGGGCGCCGGCGCCACGGAGCAAGCCGAATGTCAGGGTCCAGCAAGTTCGTCACAGTGTCCAGCCTTTGCGCGCTTGCACTCGCAGTGTCGCTCGGTGCGGCCGCTGCCCTGCCGCTCACGGTGGTCGAGCTGTTCACCAGCCAGGGCTGTTCGTCCTGCCCGCCGGCCAACGCCAATCTGATCAGGGTCAAGGACCAGCCCGGCGTGCTGGCGCTGTCCTTCAACGTCACCTACTGGGACTATCTCGGCTGGAAGGACACGTTCGGCCGCCAGGAATTCACGCAGCGCCAGGTCAGCTACGAGCCGCCGCTCGGCCATGACGGCCCGTTCACGCCGCAAGTGGTGGTCAACGGCCATGCCGATGCCGTCGGCGCTGCACCCGGTGAGATCGAAAAGCTGATCGCAAGCACTGGCCGCATCGGCGGCCCGTCGCTGTCGATCGACCGCGGCAAGGTCAGCATCGGTGCCGGCACGGTGCCTGGCGGCAGGGCCGATGTCTGGCTGGTGCGCTATCTCAGGGGAGTCGTCCAGGTGCCGGTGGCGCGCGGCGAAAACACCGGCCGCACTTTGCCGCATGCCAATGTCGTGCATTCGCTCAAGAAAATCGGCGGCTGGACCGGCGCCGCCGCGGTGCTCGATCTGCCGCCGGCTTCGGACGGCCTGAGCACCGCCGTGCTCGTCCAGTCGCCAGGCGGCGGGCCGATTCTGGCCGCAGCAACCAACTAGATCACGCTTCAAAAGAGATTGCGCAAACGCCGCACGCGCGGCGCCGCATAGAACGGCCGCCAGGACAGCGCGCCCCACTATCAACCCCAAGGAGACCATCATGACCACTCTGTTCCGCCTGACGCTGCCTGCCCTCGCTTTCGCTCTGTGCTCGACGGCGCTGTTTGCCGGCGGCATCGCCCGTGCCGACGACGCGATCAATGCCATGAAGCCGGCCGCGGACGCCATGCAGCCTGCAACCGATGCGATGAAGCCCGCCGACCCGATGGCCACCAATTCGATGAAGCCGGCCGCCGATGCCATGAAGCCGACGGCTGACGCGATGAAACCGGCAACCGATGCCATGAAGCCGGCCAACTAGGCCGATTGCCGGCGGCGCACGCGAATGTGAGCCCCCGCCGCAACTCGTGCGTCGCGCCGCCGTCCCTGATCCAATAGACTGATCCCAATGGAAGGCATGAGGAGTGCAACCATGACCGACATCAAGACACCAAACCGTTCGCTTGGCTTTGTCAAAGGCGCGCTCGCCGCACTTGCGCTGGCCGCCGCGGGCGCCGCTTTCTGGCTGACGCCGGCGGTTTCTGCCGAGGACGCGGTGAAGATCCCGCCGCCGGCTTTGGACGAAAAGGCGGCGCCCGGCAGTGAAAAGGCAATCTTCGCCGGCGGCTGCTTCTGGGGCGTGCAGGGTGTCTTCCAGCACGTCAAGGGTGTGACCAAGGCCGTATCCGGCTACACCGGCGGCGACAAGGACAGCGCCGTCTACGAGACCGTCGGCACAGGCCGCACCAGCCACGCCGAATCCGTCGAAATCACCTACGATCCGTCCAAAGTGACCTATGGCCAGCTGCTGCAGGTCTATTTCTCGGTCGCCCACAACCCGACCCAGCTGAACTTCCAGGGACCGGACTCCGGCACGCAGTACCGTTCGACGATCTTTGCCGAAAACGATGCGCAAAAGAAGATCGCGCAGAGCTACATCGCCCAGCTCGACCAGGCCAAGGTCTTCCCGGAGCCGATCGTCACCACGCTGGAAACCGGCAAGACCTTCTATCCGGCCGAGAATTATCATCAGGATTTCCTGACGCTGAACCCGAACTATCCCTACATCGTCTACAACGACCTGCCAAAGGTGGCGAACCTGAAGGCGCTGTTCCCGGCGCTGTACAGCGAAAAGCCGGTGCTGGTGCTGTCGGCGAGCAATTGAGTTCTCTCGAAACGTCGGCGCTAAGCACCCCCCTCTGCCCTGCCGGCCATCTCCCCCTCAAGGGGGGAGATCGGCAGCTCCGCTGTCCCACTCGCCCTACTGCGTTGATAGTTGGCGAAAGCAACTAAGCGCGTAATCTCCCCCCTTGAGGGGGAGATGGCCGGCAGGCCAGAGAGGGGCGCCTCGCGCTGGCGTGCGCCGCTGGGCGATCAATCATACGTCAGATCCGTCGCCTTGCCCCCGAACACGCGGTAGGCATAGAACGAATAGAAGATGATGATCGGCAGCACGACCACGGTGCCGGCCAGGATGATGGCCAGGCTTTCCGGCGCCGAGGCCGCTTGCCAGATGGTCAGGCGATCCGGCACCACGAACGGATAGAACGACCAGGCCAGCCCGGCAAAGCCGAGCGCGAAGATCGCGGCCAGCGTCAGGAACGGCGTCAGCGAATGGCGGTCGTCGGGCTTCGGCAGGTGGAATGTCTGCCGCCACAGCCACAGAAACAGCAGCGCCGACAGGATCGGCAGCGGCGACAGATAGAGCATCGAGGGCCAGACGAACCATTTGTCGAAGATGCGCGGGCTGGCGAGGGGCGTTGCCAGCGAGATGGCGACCATGCCGAGCGCGGTCAGCACCAGCGTCGTGCGCAGCCAGCGCACCGCCTTCTTCTGCAGCTCGCCCTCGGTCTTGTAGATCACCCAGGCCGCGCCCATCGCCCCGTAGGCCGCGGCCAGGCAGAAAGCCACCAGCACGCCGAACGCCATGCCGCCGAAGCCGACATCGAGGCCGAGCACGTAGACGCCCAGCATATAGCCCTGCGCCAGCGAAGCGATAATGGAACCCAGGAAGAAAATACGGTTCCAGCGGTGCTTGTGCTCGGTCGGCACCTTGGCGCGGAAATCGAAGGCGACGCCGCGCAGGATCAGCCCGACCAGAAGCACGAACACAGGAATGTAGAGCGCGGTCAGGATGACGCCATGCGCCTGCGGGAAGGCGACCAGCAGCAGGCCGACGGCCAGCACCAGCCAGGTTTCGTTGGCGTCCCAGAACGGGCCGATGGCGGCGATCATCGTGTCCTGCTCGGCATCCTGCGCCGCGGCGAACAGGATGCCGATGCCGAGATCGAAACCGTCGAGAATGACGTAGATCAGGATGGCGAGGCCCATCAGGCCGGCGAAGATGAGGGGGAGCGCGGTTGGCCAGTCGAAGGTCATTGATCTCTCGTCCTTCTCATTACGGCTTCTGCCCTTCGCTATGGCTGCGGGCGTTCGTCATTCGAAAAGCCAAATCGTTGGCTTTTCGTCCGCTGCGCGGACCATTCCTCACTCCCCCGCGGCCGGCTGCGACATCGGCGCGTTGAGCACGCCCGGCAGCGGCGAGTTATCGCCATCCTTCGCCGCCTTCAGCGCCAGGTGCACCAGCACGCCGAGAAAAGCGATCAGCAACAGCACATAGAGGACAAGGTAGATGGCGAGCGTCAGCGCGACATGGCTGCCGGCCACCGGGCCGACCGCGTCGGCGGTTTTCAGCACGCCGGTCACCAGCCAGGGCTGGCGGCCGATCTCGGTGGTGTACCAGCCGGCCAGCGTCGCCAGCCAGCCCGACAGCGCCATCGGCACCATCAGCAAAGCGAGCGGCTTCGGCAGGCTGTGCCGACGCTTGAGGAAGAAGGCCGCCGACCACGAGACGAGGAGCATCAGGATGCCGGTTCCGACCATGATGCGAAAGCCCCAGAACACCGGAAACACAGGCGGATGGTTGCCGGGATAGTCGTTAAGGCCCGGCACCACGCCGCTAGTCGAGTGCCGCAGCACCAGGCTGGCGCCGTCGGGAATGGCGATCTCGAATTTGTTTTCGCGGGCCGCCTCGTCGGGGAGCGCAAAAAGGACCAGCGGCACGTTGGGACCGGTGTTCCAGTTGGCCTCCATGGCAGCGATCTTCTGCGGCTGGTGCTCCAGCGTGTTCAGCCCATGCTGGTCGCCGGCGAAGATCTGGATCGGGATCAGGATCGCTGCGGTGAAGACACCGGTTCGCAGCGCCTTCCACATCGATTCCGAGCGGTCGCCGTTGAGATAGCGCAGCGCCGACAGGCCCGATATCAGGAATGATACCGTCAGCCCGGAGGCGAGCAGCATATGGGTCAGCCGGTAGGGCATCGATGGATTGAAGAGGATCGCCCACCAGTCGACGGCATGCGCCACGCCGTCACGGATCTCGAAGCCGGCCGGTGTTTGCATCCAGGAATTGAGCGCGATGATCCAGAAGGCCGAGACGGTGGTGCCGCCCGCCACCAGCACCGTCGCCAGCGTGTGGATGCGGTTGGAGACGCGGCGGAAGCCGAACAGCATGATGCCGAGGAAGGCCGCTTCGAGAAAGAAAGCGGTGAGAATTTCGTACGCCAGCAGCGGTCCGGCGATGTTGCCGACCGTTTTCATATAGCCCGGCCAGTTGGTGCCGAACTGGAAGCTCATGGTGACGCCCGACACGACGCCCATGGCGAACGACAGCGCGAACACCTTCACCCACGTGAAATAGGCGCGCATCCAAGCGGAATCATTCGTCGCATTGTAGCGCAGCTTGAAGAACAGCAGCACCCAGCCAAGCGCAATGGTGATCGTCGGAAACAGGATGTGGAACGAGATATTCGCGCCGAATTGCATGCGCGACAGGACGAGCGGGTCCATGGTGGGCTCCGGCTGCTACGAATGCTTGGAAGAATAGGGCGCGAGCCGTGCCTGGTCAAAGCGGCGTCGCGTCGCGCAGGGCGGAAGGCCGCAGCGCCCCGATATGGCGTCGGCGTGCCCGGCCTCGACGCCCGCAATCGTTGTCGAGAACTGTCAGCAACGGCATTGACTTGCAGTTGCATGGGACGACATTCGGCCTATATCAGGGAACCTCTTTCAAGCAGCCGTTTTCAGCCATGTCTTCCATCCTGTCTATTTCCGGGGTCTCCAAGACCTACGCTACTGGTTTCACCGCGCTCAAGGAGGTCAATCTCGACATCCAGCGTGGCGAGATATTTGCGCTGCTTGGGCCCAACGGCGCCGGCAAGACAACCCTGATCTCGATCGTTTGCGGCATCGTCAACCGCTCGTCGGGCACCGTCACCGTCGACGGTCACGACATCAACAGGGATTATCGCGCCGCGCGCAGCCTGATAGGGCTGGTGCCGCAGGAGCTGACCATCGACGCCTTCGAGAGCGTCTGGGCGACGGTCAACTACAGCCGTGGCCTGTTCGGCAGGCCGGCCAACGCGGCCTTCGTAGAGAAGGTGCTGCGCGACCTGTCGCTGTGGGACAAGAAGGACGCCAAGGCGATCACCCTGTCGGGCGGCATGAAACGCCGGCTGATGATCGCCAAGGCGCTGTCGCATGAGCCGCGTGTCCTGTTCCTCGACGAGCCGACCGCCGGGGTCGATGTCGAGTTGCGCCAGGACATGTGGGCGATGGTGCGCCGGCTGCGCGAGGACGGCGTCACCATCATCCTAACCACGCATTACATCGAGGAAGCCGAGGCGATGGCCGACCGCGTCGGCGTCATCAACCGCGGCGAGATCATCCTCGTCGAGAACAAGGCCGAACTGATGCGCAAGCTCGGCCGCAAGCGGCTGGTGCTTGAACTGCGCAATCCGCTGCCCGCAATTCCGGAAGCGTTCTCGCACTACGCGCTGGAGCTGTCGGGCGATGGCGGGCAGCTGACCTACACCTACGACAACCAGGCCGAGCGGCCGGGCGTCGCCTCGCTCATCCGCGACCTCGAGGCGGGCGGCATCCAGTTCCGTGACATCGACACGCAAAACAGTTCGCTCGAGGAGATCTTCGTCAACCTGGTGAGAAGAGAGCCATGAACCTGCCCACGGCCATGAATCTACGTGCAGTATGGGCGATCTACCGTGTCGAAATGGCGCGTGCCTTCCGCACCGTGCTGCAAAGCATCGTCTCGCCGGTCATCTCGACATCGCTGTATTTCGTCGTCTTCGGCTCGGCCATCGGCTCCCGCATCACCGAGATCGACGGCATCAGCTACGGCGCCTTCATCGTGCCGGGCCTGATCATGCTGTCGCTGTTGACGCAGTCGATCTCCAACGCCTCCTTTGCCATCTACTTCCCGAAATTCGTCGGCTCGATCTACGAATTGCTGTCGGCGCCGGTCTCCTATCTGGAGATCGTCATCGCCTATGTCGGCGGTGCCGCGACCAAGTCGATCATCCTCGGCCTTATCATCCTGGCGACGGCGTCGCTGTTCGTGCCGCTCACCATCCTGCACCCGTTCTGGATGGTCGCCTTCCTGGTGCTGACGGCGGTGACCTTCAGCCTGTTCGGCTTCATCATCGGCATCTGGGCCAAGAGTTTCGAGCAGTTGCAGCTGGTTCCGCTCTTGATCATCACGCCGCTGACCTTCCTCGGCGGCAGCTTCTATTCGATCAACATGCTACCCGGCGTCTGGCGCACGGTGACGCTGTTCAATCCGGTCGTCTATTTGATCAGCGGCTTCCGCTGGAGCTTTTACGGCAAGTCCGACGTCTCGGTCGGCATCAGCCTCGGCATGACGGTCGTCTTCCTGGCCATCTGCATAACGATCGTCGCCTGGATCTTCAGGACCGGTTACCGGCTGAGGAACTGAGCGGCGAAAGTGCCCTGAGCCGCAGCCAGGTCTAAATCGCCTTGACCAGCCGCAGCAACCCCAGCATCTCGACATGCGTCCCCTTGCGGAAGGCGATGTAGACAGGCTCCTCGACACCATGGAAGCGGCGCTTGAACGCCGCCTGGCCTTGCAGGTTGAACCTGCGGCGGTTGACCCAGGCAGAGTCGTAGGCGCGCTGAAAAGTGTTGCGCCAGAAGTCGCTCTCGGCAAATCCGCTCGGCCCGATGTCGACGAGCGGCGACAAGCCAAGCGTGACCACCGATATGCCCTCTTCGCGAAACCGGTCGACGGCGAACTTGGTCAGGCCGATCTCGGCGTGCGGCGAGGCATCGATATGCTTGCGCTTGAAGGCGGTGGTGTAGCCGATGACCTTGCCGTCGCGATACAACGGGTCGAAGTCGAGCAAGGCGACCAGCTCGCCATTGGGACCATGCAGGACGAAACGGCGCATATCGGTGCCCAGATGGTCGGCGAACGGGCGGTTGAGAAAGCCCATTTCCCTACGCTTGACGATGCGGTCGCCGCGCCAGTTGTCGGAAAGCCGGGCGATCTCGTCGAGGTGGATCGTGCGCTTGTCCTCCTCGAACGAGAAGCCCTTCTTCAACAGCCAGCGCTCGGAGTAGCGCACGGTCTCGTTGCGCTTTCCGGAAAAATCATGATCAGGCAGGGTGAGGCGGGTATCGATGCCGAGCCGATTGACCTTGTAGCCGAGCCCGGCTAGCACGCGCGCGGTCTCCTCGCCGATCTGCACGAACCACGGGCTGCCGCCGGTCTCGACGAAGCGTCTGATGTAGTCGGGCCGCAGCATTGGAGCCGCCACCGGATCGCCGAGTGCGAAATGATGCTTCATCTTGGTGCCGAAGGCGATGTAGCCGTCGGAGTCGCCGAAATAGGAAAGCTTGTTTTGAACGGCGCTTGAATAGGCGAGCGAGAAGTCGCCATGGCGGCGAACCAGCGCCAGGCGCTCGACATGCGTCAGCTCCTGCCGCGCCACCTTGGGCGCGGCGCCCTCGAGGATTTTGTCGAAATAGATCCGCAAGGAGGGCATGGCCGAGATTCCGCGTGCCGCCACAGCGCCGTGCGTTCAAGACGCGCAAAGGTGCTGTAACACTTTGATTCTGCGCATGACCTCGAAAACCGAACCCTGACTCCGGGCATGCGCGTGAGGATGACAAAGACCAGCCAGCCCCCCAAGGCCTCGAATCAATCACATTGCCGCGACCTGATTACCGCTGATATCGCGCATATGCCATATAGAGCGCAACCGCGGCCCATTGGATGGCTCGAAAATCGGATGGCTCGAAAATCGGCAGCAGGTTGTTGTAGGGATACTGCGCGGTGTCAAACGGTTACAGTGTTCTGCGAGCCATGCGGAAGGACGGGTCGAATGGGGATTCGAGGGTGAATGACTGATACGACAATCCGGTCGGTTGCCGACCTGCCGATAACGGTCGAGCCGGCAATCGTCGTCGGCGCCGGTGTTGCCGGATTGGTCGCGGCGCATGCATTGATGAATGCTGGCGTGCCGACAGCGATCCTGGAAAAAGAAAGCCGGCTGGCCGAGCCCTGGCATCGGCGGCATCAGCAGTTGCATCTCAACACCCATCGCGATCTTTCTTCGCTGCCCGGCCTTGCCTATCCCCCCGGCACGCCTGCTTTTCCGCAAAGGACGGCCGTCATCCGCCATATGAATGATTTCAGTGGGGAAAACCGGCTGCCGGTGCAGTTTGGCGTCGCTGTCGAAGAGATCACCTTCAAGGGCGATCATTGGGCGCTGCGGACCAGCGCCGGACTGCGCCTTGCGCGCAATGTCGTCATTGCCACTGGCCGCGACAGGTTGCCATTCATTCCCGAATGGAAAGGCATGAAGGATTTCGCCGGCCGCATCATCCATTCGGCGGATTTCGGCGACGCGCAGGGCTATGCGAGCCAAAAAGTGCTGGTCGTAGGCGCCGGCAATTCGGGTTTCGACGCGCTCAATCATCTGGCCGGCATAGCCACGGCAGCCATCTGGCTGTCGGCCCGCAACGGCCCCGCTTTGCTGCCCAAGCGGATCAGCAAGATCGCCGTGCATAGGCTTTCGCCGCTCATGGCGCGCTTGCCGTTGCGGATCGCCGATGCGGTGATGGCAGCAACGCAGCGCCTGGTCTTCGGCGACCTGACCAAATTCGGCCTTCCGCCAGCGCCCTCGGGCGGCGCCAGCCGGTTGACCTCGGACTACACAGCGATCGCCGCCGACGACGGCGCCGTCAGCGCCATCAAATCGGGCAAGATCACCGTGGTGCCGGCCATACGGGAATTCACCCGCGACGGCGTGATATTGGCCAATGGCAGCCTGGTCTATCCCGACATCGTCATTGCCGCGACGGGCTATCGCACCGGGCTGGAGCCCATGGTCGGCAAGCTCGGCGTGCTCGACGGCAAGGGCGTTCCGCTCTTCAATGGCGGCCAATCCGATCCGAAATTCCCCGGCCTGTGGTTCACCGGCATGCGGCCAAGCATTCGCGGCTGTTTCGCCAATGCCGGCATCCTGGCCAAGGCGATCGCCAAACGGATTGCAGGTGCCGCTGGCGCCTCATCCGGTGCCTCACGCTGATTTCGGTTCGAGCCGCCGGGACTCGACGACCTCAATCATCAAGTCCTCCTCGACCATTCGGCATTGTGCATGGAAACAAAGACCTAAAGCGCGTCGCATGGATCCATTTCGACGCGACGCGCTTTAATATCAGACCGCGATCTTGCCGCCGCCCTGTCTGGTGATCGCGACCACCGCCGGCCGCACTGGCATGTCGGGCTTGAAGTCGGGCCAGCGCGTCGACAGGTCCTCGTAATAGGACGGGCGGCCGAACGGCTCCCAGTCCTCGCCGCCGTCGCCCGGATGCTGGACGGCGACAAAGGCGGTCTGGTCGTCGGGCGCGAACAGCGGGCCGCACATTTCGGCGCCGATCGGCACGCGGAAGAACAGTTTCGAGGTCGCCCGCGCCGCGCCTTCGGTGTCGACCGCCCACAGGCCATCGGTACGGCCGGTGGTTTTCGGGCTCTGGCCGTCGGTGGCGACCCACAGGCGCCCAGCCGAATCGACCGCGCAATTATCGGGCATGCCGAACCAGCCATTGGCCGTCGTCGCCGTCGAGAAGGTGGCGCCGACATCGGCGACGGAGGGATCGCCGCATTTCAGCAGCACTTCCCACTTGCCTTTGATGGCGGTGAAATCGCCGCCATCTTCCGATATTTCGATGATGTGGCCGAAGGCGTTGTCGGCGCGCGGATTGGCGGCATTGACCTGGTCGGCCTTGCGCTTCGAATTGTTGGTCAGCATGACATAGACCTTGCCGTTGACGGCATTGGGCTGGATGTCCTCGGGGCGGTCCATCTTGGTGGCGCCGAGCAGGTCGGCGGCGCGGCGTGTTTCGATCAGCACGTCGGCCTGGCTGGCGAAGCCGTTCTCAGTCGTCAGCGGCGCCTTCCCGAAGACGATCGGCAGCCATTCGACCGAACCGTCTTCGGCGAACTTGGCGACATGCAGCGTACCGTCGTCGAGCAGATCCTTGTTGGCGGCATGGTCGTTGGGATTGAACGCCGCCTTGGTGACGAATTTGTACACATAGTCGAAGCGCTCGTCGTCGCCGAGATAGAAGACAACGCGACCGTCCTTGGCGACAATCGATTCGGCGCCTTCGTGCTTGAAGCGGCCCATGGCGGTGCGCTTCCTCGGCGTCGAGGTCGGATCGTTGACATCGACTTCGACGATCCAGCCGAAGCGGTTGGCCTCGTTGGGCTCCTTGGCGAGGTCGAAACGATCGTAATGGGCGGCCCATTCATAGGCGCCTTCGGGAATGCCAAGGCGTTTGTAATTGGCGGCCTCCTTGTGGCCCTCAGGCAGGTCGCCGGAGAAATAGCCGTGGATGTTCTCCTCGGCCATCACATAGGTGCCCCAGGGGGTGACGCCGCCGGCGCAGTTGTTGAATGTGCCGAAAACCTTGGTGCCGGACGGGTCTGCATTGGTCTTGACGCGATCGTGGCCGGCGACCGGACCAGACAGCGCCATTTCGGTGCTGGAGGTGATGCGACGGTTGAGCTTGCCGTCGCGCACTACCTGCCATTTGCCCGAGACCTTGCGTATCTCGACGATGGTGCCGCCGTGGGCAGCCATCTCGACATCGACCTGCTCCTTCGAGAGCGGTGCGACTTCGGCTGATTTCTTACCGTCCTTGTCGACGATCTTGACGATGCCCGGGAACATCAGATGCGGGTTGGTGTATTCGTGGTTGACCACCAGCAGGCCGTGTTCGGCCGAACCGTCGATCGGGAGATAGCCGACATAGTCGTTGTTGTAGCCGAACTGTTTCGCCTGAGCCTGCGCCGACTGTTTCGTCGGGTCGAACTCCGGCGAATCGGCAAACAGCGGATCGCCCCAGCGCAACAACACATCGGCATCGTAGCCCGGCGCGACATGGTGTTTGTCGTCGATGCCGGCCTCCAACTCGTCGAACGCGAAGGCGGAGCCTTCTGCGGCCCGGGCCTCGTCCGCACTGACCAGCGCCAGCGGACTAACGGTTGCGGCGATGGCCGAGACGGCCAGTGAACCTTTGAGGAAGCCACGGCGCGAGAACCGCGCGGCGATGATCTCGCCCATGGTGCGGTTGTCCGTAGGGTTGGTTGCGGGGCCGTCGTTTTCCTCGAGCAGGCTGGTGCGGAATCGGGCGTCGGGGGAGCGTTTTTCGGTCATTTGGGACTTGCCTCTGGCTTTGGGCGATGGCTGGAGCGTGTTGCCTGTTTAACCCCTTATAGCCGGTCGATCACATTTTCGTGACATCTCCAGTCGCTTTCAACCGGATTTCACGACCCGCCAGCCGACCCTTTTCGCAACCGAGCGACGCGAGGGACCAAAGTCCTGGTCAGGCCGAGCAAAGGTCCCTGTCGGTGCGGCATTGGTCGTGGGCCCCCTATGCCAAGGCCACTATGCCGGCAATAGTCGGCCGCTTGCCAAAGCCGGCATCGGCCTGATGTATAGGAGGGTCCGTGATGCGCGGATCGACCCCCACCCGCTTTCGTTGGCTGGCTCTGAGAGCAACATCGGCATTGGCGCTGGCTGTCGCCCCCTATCAACTCGCTTTCCACGGCTCCGCGCCCGGCCTCATTGCCGCAGCCGCACACGCCAAGGATAGCGGACATGATGGTGGCGCTGGTGGAAGCGGCGGAAGCGGCAGCGGAAACAGCGGAAATTCCGGGTCTGGTGGCGGCGACGACGGCGCCAGCAACGATCATGGCACCACCGACAATTCCGGAACCGGAAAAAGCCAAAACGATGGCGGAGCCGGCCATCACGTCAACGCGGCCACTGGCGACAAGGTTGACGTGGATCGCAACAAGATCGAGGTACAGCATCCCGATGGCACCACCGAAGAGATCGCGAACGGCCGTTTCGAGATGAAGGATGCGCTCGGCCGAACGATCGTCGAACGTGCAGCGACGGCGCGCGATTACAGTCGTCTTCAGGCTTTGTGAGGCAGGCCACCCAGGCAAGGGCCTGCTTCGCAGTCACCTCCGCCGCCCCCGGCGGAGGTGACTTGATGTTCGGCGTCTGCCGTCGTCAGGCATCACGGAAACCCAGTATCCCGCTCGACGATGGCGATCGCGGCGCCGTTCATACAAAGCTAATATAGCATGCGATTAGGACTTTAGTCCAATCTTGCGCTTGCAAAGGTCCTGGGTGACAACGGCAACGGTCGGAGGTCGCTTCCGGGCACCGCGTCTTTCGGCGATGTTGGTTGCAACTGCAACGTTGAAGGTGGGCGCGCCGGGCTCAATCGACGGAGATCAGGATGCACAGATCGCTCACAACGCCTCGTTGCCGGCTTGCACTTAGATCCGCGGCTGCGCTGGCGTTGACCATCGCTCCCTATCAAATTGCCTTCCACGGCTCCGTTCCCGCGATTTACGCCGCCAGCGCACAGGCCGGCAAGGGCGGTGGCGGCAACGGCGGCGGTGGTGGAAACGGCGGTGGCGGAAATGGCGGCGGCGGCAATAGCGGTAGCAGTGGCGGCAACAGCAGCAGCAGCAGCGGGAATGGCAACAGTGGCAATGCCGGCAAGTCGGGTACCAACAAGGGTAAGAACGGCAACAGCGCGAGCCATGTCAATGCAACGACCGGCGACGAGGTCGACGTGACAGGCAACAAGATCACAATCCGGCATCCCGACGGCATAACGGAAAAGCTCGAGAACGGTCGTTTCAGGATGGAGGATGCGCTCGGTCGCACGATCATCGACCGCCGGGCCACACCGGCCGACGTCGGCCGTCTCAAGGCCTTGTGACGCCGACCAACAGGCAACGGCCGGCTTCACACGTCACCTCCGTCGCCCCCCGGCGGAGGTGACCTCGTTTGGGGGTTTAAGACTGGTTGCGGTCGCGCAGCTCACGCATCATCAAAGCCGCTTCGGTGCGGTTGCGCACATTGAGTTTCGACAGCACCCCGGTCATGTGATGCTTGACGGTCTTCTCCTGCAGCTCCAGCCGCAACGCGACTTCCTTGTTGCTTAGCCCCTCCGCCACCAGCCGCAGAATTTCCGTCTGCCGTTCCGTGAGTTGCCGCAGCCGGTCCGCATTGCCGTTGGTCGGATGCTGGGACTGGAGATCCGAAAGCAGGCGAGCCGAAAGCGTCGGCGAAAGATAGCTTTCGCCGGCCGCCACGCTGCGCAGGATATCGGCAAGCGCGCGCGATCCGATGCCTTTGAGCACATAGCCGCACACCCCTGCATTCAGGGCCATGGTCACATCGGCATTGGCCTCCGAAACGGTCAGCATGACTATCTTCTGGGCGGGATGGCCGGCGAGGATCCCCGCAACCGCGGCCAGGCCGCCGCCCGGCATCGAAATATCGAGCAGCAATATGTCCGGCCGAACGGTCGAGACGATGCGTTCGGCATCCTGCGCCGTGGCACCCTCGCCAACCATATCGAAGCCTCCGATCTCCGATAGGCTGCGCGTCACACCTTCGCGGAAGAGGGGATGATCGTCGACAATGGCGATGCGAATGACACCAGTCATGCTTGCTCCTCGACCGATAGACGGATTACCAGACGCGTGCCTTGCGGCCCGGTCAAGGTTTCGAACTGGCCGCCAATGCTTTCGACCCGCTCTCTGAGGCCGGCGAGCCCGAGGCCCTCGTCCCGTGCCGGATCGAAGCCTGGCCCGGCATCCGATACTTCAACGTAAAGCCTGCCACCCTTCATTCCGGCACTCACCGCCTGATCCTTGCCTCGCGCGTGGCGATAGGCGTTGTTCAGCCCTTCCTGCACGAACCGATAGATACTGATCTTCTCCGACGCGCCGGGCTCTGGCAACTGTCCGGCCAGCGTGAGGGTCACGGACGTTCCCGTCCTCAGCTGGTGTTCGTTGACCGCCAGCCGCAGAATGTCGTTTGCGGCAGCCGTCTCGATCTGCGGCAGGACGAGGCCGGTGCAGATACCGCGTATCTCGCGCAACGCATCCTCCAGTGTCTTGCGGATCATCGCGACCTCGGTGGAGCGGCTTTCGCCCGAATGGCCATCGCCGGAAAACACCGGACTATCCATGCGCAGCGCCGCCAGGGCCACGAGTTGTGCCGGACCGTCATGCAGATCGGCGCCGATTCGGCGCAAATACCTTTCGTTGAGCGCGGTGGCGCGACGGGACGCCCGCTGCACGCGCACTCGCAAGGCGCTGTTCTGCGTCACCAGGCCCTGCAGCTCCGACACCTGGCGGCGCAGCGCCCCGCGCTGATCGTCGATGGTGCGGCTGCCGCGCAGGACGATGCCCGACAGGAGCAGGAAGGCCGCCAGCGTCGCGCCGGCGACGATCAGCCAGCTTGACCACAAAGCGGAAGCCAGCGTGGCTTTGAAGTCGTCGGCGATCTCATAGAATTCGGTGACCGCCACCACCTCGCCGGACCACGGCTCGCGCACGGGATTGTAGATCTCCAGCAATGGCAGGCCGGAAGCCTTCTCCTCACCTTCACTATCATCGAACGTATTGAATTCTGCGACGACACTGCCTTTGAAGGCGGAACGCAGATTGTCGCTCGGATCGAAGCGGCGGCCGATCAGCGCCGTCTCCTTGGCGTAGAGAACTGTGCCGTCACGGCTCCAGAGCTTGAAAGAAACGAGGCGCTTGCCGAGCGCGCCCTGGCCAAGCGTCTCGTCGAGCGCCTGCTTGACGGAGTCGCTGAGCTTCTGCTGCTTGCGCAGGTCCGGGAGTAGGGGCGCAATCACGCTGTCGACATACAGCGCCGTCGTGGCGGCCGAATTGCGGATGACGCCATCCCGGATCTGACCCGTCACCCAGGCTCCCACCACCAGCATGACGGCCAGCAGGCCAAAGCCGCCGGCAACGACGAATTGCAGGGCAAGGGAAAGCTCGCTCCAGCGCCGCGCCAAGTTTTGAACAATACGAATCATGAGCCCCTGACCGCCCTTCAATCGATAGGCTGGGCGATTTCAATACATTGGGCTTCCGCCTTGCTGTTGCCAAGGCCTACGTTCGGTCGAGGTCGCTTGACGTCCCGGCACGCTTCGGAAACAACGTCCGCGAACTCACGCGGCGGGAGCTGCTTCGAGAGGGGGATGAAACATTGAGTCTTTCGGGATTGCTTCAGCTCGGCTTTTCGACGGTCATCTTCCTGCTGGCGGCCACCGCCGCCAAACAGTGGGGCCTTGCGCCGAGCCTTGGCAAGATCCTGCTGACGCTGGCGCTCTATTCCTTGGGCAATCTGATCATGCTGCGGCTGATCCGCGAATTCGGCATGTCGGTGTCATTCAGCCTGTCGGCAGTCATCCAGCTGGTTTCAGTGAATGCCGTCGCGCTGGTCTTCTTCGGCGAGCGCGTCAACGCGTTGCAGGCCACCGGCATCATTCTGGCAATCGCAGCCGTGGCACTGATCACGCTCGGACCCTATCTACAAGGCCGATTGTAACGGGCGAATTGCCGATGAAGAACGCCGCGAACGCTCTGCTCAACCGTGTCGAATTCCCGGTGCTTCTGGCCGGTCTGGTCATCGCCGCCGGCCTGTGGGGGCTCGAGGAATTGATCGAGGTGGCGCGGGCCGCCACGCCGCACGCTTTCGACACCGAAATCCTGCTCGCGTTCCGCAAGGCAGGCCAGCCCGACAGTCCGATCGGTCCGCCCTGGCTGGAGGGGGCGATGCGCGACATCACCAGCCTGGGCAGCGGCAGCGTCGTGGTGCTGATCGTAGCAGCGGCAATTTTTTATCTCTTGCTTATCCGCAGGCCGGCGACCGCCCTTTTCGTCTTTGTGGCGGTGGCCGGTGGTCAGGTGCTGTCCAGCCTGCTGAAAGCTGGCATCGACCGGCCCCGCCCTGAACTCGTCTCGCATCTCGCCAACGAGACAACGCTGTCTTTTCCGAGCGGCCACGCCATGCTGTCGGCGGTGACGTATCTGACGCTCGGCGCGCTGGCAGCGCGCTTTCTGCCTGGGCGAACGACGAAGATCTATGTGTTGTCATTGGCGGTGTTGACGACGCTGCTGGTTGGCGTCAGCCGCGTCTACCTCGGTGTGCACTGGCCGTCGGATGTGCTGGCCGGCTGGTGCGCCGGCTTCGCCTGGGCGATGCTGTGCTGGCTCGCTGCCCGTGCATGGCAGCGGTGGCGCGCGCAGCGCCTGAACGGCGGCAAGGAGACTGGAGACTAGAGCCGGGAGACTAGATCAGCCGGTTGATCAGCCCATGCCCGCAACCCGTTAGCAGGAAAACCACCGACAGCAAGCATGCCGATGTCGTGAAGGTCTTGAAAATAGCCAACCGCGTTATCCCCCTGCCCGTTTGGAACACCCTAACGCGCAATCCTCGGGAAGTATCCTGAAAAATGGCTGCTGGTGATTGGGCGCTAAGAACTCGATGACCAGCAGCGCGCCAGCGAGGCTGCAACGGTCGCCAATGGTTTGGTATCTATCTTTGCACTTCGAGCGACACCGTCGTCGCTTGCAAAACCCGGGCGCTGTGCACTGACGGTCTCATCGGTATCGGCGGCGCCGCGAATCTGTGCTAAGCCGCCGCCGCCTAACCAACCAAAGGACGACCCCTGTGAGCGAACTGACCGTGGCCGAAGCGATCGAACGCATCTATGCCTCGCTCCGGGCGGATAATGCCGACCTCGACGTACATATCGCGAGCCTTAAGGCAGCGCTGGCACGAGAGGGAACAAAACAGGCGGTGTTCGTTCCGACCAAGCTGGCGCAGAACAACCGCTCGGGCCGCAAGTTGATGCAGGCCTATTTTCGGCAGCACGGGGTAAGCGTCAGGTTCTCGGATCAGTAGAACCGCGCGGGTTGAAGGTTGGCCACTTTTTCGAGCACCCCGCGAACACGCATGTCACGGGCCTGCCTCTTGCCGCGGTCGGCGACCGTTCAAAGGCTGTGATGATGGCGGATTATCGAAGCCTCAGGGTGATGCATGACGCCGTCGAGAGTGGGTGCGTGATCATTCTCATGGTCAGGTACTTACCTCGTTTTCTCTGGCCATGGGGTTTCGCGGGCCGAAGCTGACGGTCGCGGCCGCATCGCCGGACCTCCTCTCGCTT
Organism: Mesorhizobium sp. M1050; assembly: GCF_040318715.1. Lineage (NCBI taxonomy): Bacteria > Pseudomonadati > Pseudomonadota > Alphaproteobacteria > Hyphomicrobiales > Phyllobacteriaceae > Mesorhizobium > Mesorhizobium sp. M1050. The sequence continues at coordinate 27,595 of NZ_JAMYMV010000048.1, forward strand.
GCTCTCGCAACCGTGACGAGACGCCCCGCCCGTAACCTGATTTTGCCCGCAAAATGCCGCGATGGCGTCCTTGGTTCACAATCGGATCGGGAATTCAGGCGGTTCACCGCAACGGAAAGGCATCGCATGCGGCTGCTTCTGGTTGAGGACGATTTGATCCTCGGCTCTTCGCTGAAGAAGGCTCTCGAAAAGCATGCCTATGGGGTGGACTGGATGAAGGATGGCGAGGCTGCGATCGCGGGGCTCGAGGACCTCGCCTTCGACGTGGTCGTGCTCGACGTCAACCTGCCTGGGGTGAACGGGATTGAGGTCCTGCGCTCGGCGCGGAAGAATCGCAACGCCGTGCCGATTCTTCTGCTTACCGCCCGTGATACGTCCCTGCAGAAGGTCGAAGGGCTCGACAACGGAGCCGACGACTATCTGGTGAAGCCGTTCGATCTCGACGAATTGCTGGCACGGTTGCGCGCCCTCATGCGCCGGCGGGAGGGCCGCACCGAGATCATCCTGAAAAGCGGCCCTATCGAAATGGATCCGGCGGCAATGGTAGTGCGCGGCGCCGAGGGCCAGATCGCGATGACCGCCAAGGAATTCCGGCTGCTCAAGCTCCTGATGGAGCGGGCGGGCAAATACGTCACCAAGAGCGACATCGAATACGCGCTCTACAGCGCCGACAGCGCGGTGGAAAGCAACACGACCGAGGTCATCATCTACAACCTGCGCAGAAAGCTCGGCGCCGACTTCATCCGCTCCATCCGGGGCGTCGGCTACATGATCGAGCCATGAGGCGCCTGACCCTTACCTGGAAGCTCTTTCTGCGGATAACGCCGACGATCCTCGTCGCCATCGCAGTCATCGGGGTCCTCGCCTTCCGCTCAGCCAGGCGCGAGATCGACAACATCTACGACGCCAAGCTGATCAATGACGCCAACGTTCTCTGGACGCTGCTGGAACATCAGATCGAAGAGCCGGGCAACCACCCGCCCAGGCAGGTCAAGGACATGGACTTTGCGATGGGCAACCAGCTCGCCATGAACGATCAGGCGGACGACTACGCCGACGCGCACATATTTCGCCTGTGGAAGGACGGCAGGATCCGCATCTTCACCAACGGCGCCTTTCCCGAGAGCGTTCCAGCCCAAAGGGCCGGCTTCACCGAGCTGAATTATGCCAACGAGCGATGGGTCGTCTATTCGCTGCCGATCCCGAACACCGGCATCGTCGTGGAAGTCGGCGAAAAGCGAGCCCTTCGCGACACGCTGGTGTCGAACATCATGCTCAATCTGTTCTTTCCGCTGCTGGTGCTGGTGCCGGTCATCGGGCTGCTGGTTTGGTATGGCATCAGCAACGGCCTGGGACCCATTCACGGTCTGGTCCGCCAGATCCGCAGCCGTTCGCCCGACGACCTCTCCGTCATCGCGATCGATGCGTTGCCGCGCGACCTGCTTCCGTTGGGCATGTCGGTGAACCAGTTGCTCAGCAAGCTCGACCGGTCGCTGACGGCGGAAAGGCGCTTCGCCGACCAGGCGGCGCACCAGCTGCGAACGCCTCATGCCGGGATAAAGCTTTTGCTGCAGATGCTGGCGCATGCCGACAGCGAAACGGAGCGGGAGACGATCCTCGCCGACCTGACGGCCAGCAACGACAAGGCGACCCGCCTCGTCAAGCAGATGCTGGAGGCGGCGCGCATCAGCCATCAGCCGGTCGAGCTGAGAGTGGTCCGGCTCTATGATGTCACCGCGTCGGTGATCGCCGAGTTCGGCACGATCATCACGCTCAAGCGACATGATGTCTCGCTCGACGGAGACGAGGCGGCCGAGGTCAAAACGGACGAACCCATGCTTCGCCTGTTGATAGGCAATCTGATCGACAATGCGATCAAGTACACACCGGCTGGCGGGAAAATCAAGGTCTCGATCTCGCCTGAACCCGGCGCCTGGACGCTTTCAATCACCGACAGCGGCCCAGGCATCGCCCCTCAGCATCGCGAGGCGGTATTCCGCCGGTTTTATCGCGTGAATGTGCCCGAAGTGGAAGGAAGCGGACTGGGCCTCGCCATCGTCTCGGGCATCGTCGAGCGCCTTTCCGCGAACATCGCCCTCAGCACGCCTTCGCCCGGCGGTGGCCTTCACGTCGCGGTCACGTTGCCGCAAGCCTGAAGTTACAACCCTGCTGATCGGCACAGCGTGAGGCTTCGGCTTCAATTTCAGTTTCGCTTCATCGCGGCCTAATCCTGATCTCAGCGACGGCTGATAGGGAGGTGCGGCTTTCTCAAGAACCCGGGAATTGGCGGGATCCACCGGGTTCGTTTCCCCGGAGGTTTCCGATGAACGCTAATTTTCGTATCCCTGCCCAGAAACCGCCCTTTGCACGCCCTACTGTTTCGGTCTTGATCGCCGCCTACAACGCGGTTCCGTTTCTCGAACGCGCCGTCAATTCCGCAAGGGCGCAGGGGGATGCAGTTATCGAGATCATAGTCGTCGATGATTGCTCGACCGACGCAACCCTGGAGGTTGCCGGAGCAATGTCGCGGCAGGACAGCCGCGTCAAAGTCGTTCACCTGCAAAGGAACGGCGGACCTTCAGCCGCCCGCAATGCCGGCCTGGAGGCTGCCAGCGGCGACTGGATCGCAATCCTGGATGCCGATGATGCGTACGCGCCGGGGCGGATGGAGCGGCTTGTCGAGATTGCCGCTGCACAAGACGCCGATATCGTCACCGACAAGTTCTCATACTACGATCCGGCAAGCGACGCCTCCAGTCCCGCGACCATCGCGTTCACCAAAGATACGACGCTGATCGACATCGAGACGTTCCTGGCGCATGCGAGGCCCTTCGGCGTCGACACGGACTGGGGTTTGCTCAAACCGGTCTTCAGGCGAAAATTCCTGGCGGATCGATCGCTGCGCTATCCCTCCAATTCTCGTCATGGCGAGGACTTTCTTTTTGTGACGGATGCGCTGCTCGAAGGCGCAAAGTACGTGGCCAGCAACTTTCGCGGCTACTTGTACACCCATCGAGGCGCCGGCTGGAGCAGGACGAAGGTGAACTACGACGGCCAGGTGGATCAGTCGCAATCGCTTTTGCTCGATCGACGGCTGTCAGGCAATTCGAGACTTGTTTCCCTCCTCAAGGAGCGCATTCGCGCCATGAAGCGCCTGTCGGCCGAGTACAAGACCCAGGCACTGATCGCCGAGAGGAGGTTGTTGCCGCTTGCGACCGCCGGGATGATGGATTGGCGGATCGCCGCGTCGATCCTGCGGAAGGCCAAAAACAAAATCACGACTGTTCACGCTGGTTGAAATGGCCCAGGTCAAGCGATTTGCATTTTCTGAAAGCCGGATGTCACGGGCCGAACTCAAGGTCGCCTCGGTGAATGGGGCGGCCATCAACTTCGGGTCGCAGGCGCTGAAGTTTCTGATGCAATTCTGCTACCAGATCCTGATTGCCCGGCTTCTTCTGCCCGAGGATTTCGGCATCGTGGCGATGGCGGCGCCATTGTTCGCATTCGCGGCGCTGTTTTCGGATTTCGGCCTGACCCAAGCCACGGTCCAAAGGGATGAAATCAACCAGGAGCAGCTCAGCTTCGTCTTCTGGGTCAATGTCGGGCTGAGCGCGGCAATCTGCCTGGCGGTGATAGCGCTTGCCCCGGCAGCAGGTGCTTTTTTCAGAGAGCCCCGGGTCGTGCCCATCGTGACGGGCCTTAGCGCCACCTTTGTGATTGGCGGTCTCTGCGCCCAGCACATGGCCTTGCTCAATCGGCAGCTTCTCTTCTCGAAAATAGCCCTGGTCGAGTTGTTCAGCTTTCTGGTCGGGTCCGTGACAGGCCTGCTTTTTGCCTGGAACGGCTCCGGCTACTGGGCCCTCGTCTACAGCCAGATAGCGGTGTCGCTGATCACACTTTTGCTGGCCTGGTGCTTTGCCGGATGGGTTCCGAGCAGGCCTGCTCTGCAAACGCAGAACTTCCATCTGTTGAATTTTGGCGCCAACATAACGTCCTTCAATTTTCTGAACTTTTTCGCCAGGAATTTTGACAACATATTGATCGGCCGCTACCTCGGCGAGATGCCTCTCGGCATCTATGACCGGGCATACAAGCTGCTCTTGCTGCCGCTCAGCCAGATCACCACGCCAATAGCGAAAGTCGCGCTTCCTTCGCTTGCGAGAACCCTGAACGAGCCGGAAACGTACCGCCGTTTCTATTTCCGAATGCTGGAACTGATAATTCTCGCCACCTACCCGGCAGTGATATTCGCCATCGTCAACAGTCAGCTGCTTATCGTCACGTTGCTGGGGCCGCGATGGTCGGAGGTTTCGCAGGTATTTTCCATTCTTGCCTTTGGCGCCATCTTCGCGCCGATCAGCAGCAGCACCGGCTGGCTTTTCATCAGCCAGGACCGGACCAGGGAAATGCGAAACTGGGGCGCCCTGAGCTCCACCCTGTTTGTCGCCTCTTTCGTGTGCGGATTGCCGTGGGGAATAACCGGGGTCGCCGCCTTCTACATCGGCGTGGGCACCATCCAGGGCCCGATCCTGTGGTGGGGGGCGACAAGGCGTGGCCCACTCGACTTCAGGCAGTTGCTGGACACCCTGTGGCCGTACTGTGTCTCGGCGATCACAACCGGCGGCCTGGAATACAGCCTGAAGGCATCGCTGCCAGGCACTTTCGTGACGCTGTTGATCTCTCTCGTCGCGTCCTACGCCATTTTCCTCGGCGTCGTCATGGTGTTCAGCTCAAGCCGCAAAGGGATCATCGAGCTGGCCTTTGAGGCAAGCGTGATGGGGGGCCGCTTTTACCGGAAATTCGCCCATGGTGGCTCGGTTCCGTGACGGAGGCTTTTGCCGATGTTCGCCGGGATGACTGTATGCCTAGGTGCGGCGAGGCCTTGGCGCGGCCGAGCACGTTGCGCGGCGTCTGTTCGCCCTGGCGGAGCCAGCGCCCTGGTGCCCCGAACGACCAGCTCCGGAACCCAAAAAGGGGGCCGTCATTTACAATACAAATGGGACCTTTGCGCCGCAAAGCGGTGCCGCAGTAGAATCTCTGCTTTCGGATACCCGCGGGCAACGTCGTTGCGGCTAAGATGGGGTCGTTGAACGAACCCAAAGGCGACATCAAACATCTGCTTGGCAATGTCGACCATCTCACGGCTGTTGGCGAAGGTCTCGGAGATCGGCCCTGAGGCGCCGATCTGGCTCTCAGTCGAGCTTTAGCGCCGCCACCTCGCCCTCGTTCATCAACGGCACATAGAGGATCGACTCGCCGTCGGTGCCGATGTCGGCGCTGCCGGGCTTGAAATGCGCCACCGCTTCCGGTGTGCCGCTGGGACGATAGCGGTAGAGCGTGCCGGTCATGTAGGCGGTGGCGTAGATGGTGTCACGAATAGCGACGACGCCATCGAGGTCGGCGAATTCTTGAGCGCCCGGCAAGGGCGAAACCATCTTGCTGGCGATGTCGACCGAAAGCAGCCCGCCCGGCTCAGCCGTGCTGAAATCTGGCTTGATACCCTTGCCCCAGGAGGCGACGATCAACCTGATACCATCGGCGAAGATGCCGTTGGGCGAAGCCAGCATCGCGTCCTTGACGAACAGTTCCGGGCGGTCGCCGTCGATGCGGTAGATTGTGTCGGCCAGCATGTCGGTGACATAGACCTTGCCTGATCGGTCCGATGTCATGTCGTTCAGGAAGACCGCGTTCGGCACGGCGATGCTGGCGACGAGTTTGCCGCTGGCGAGATCGACGACGCGGACCTTGGTGATGTCGGCGACATAGAGCTTGCCGCCCGATATTGTCATGCCCTTGGGTGCGTCCATGCCGTCGGTCCAGTGTTGGGTGACGGTTTTGCCGTCCAAGGACAGCACGCTGAGATAACCGTTGCCGTCGGCCTCACCGGGATTGCCAACGATGTTGGAGACGATGATGCGGTTGTTGGCGGCATCGAACAGGGCCGATTCCGGCTGTTCGAGACCGGTGGCGCGCCAGAGTTCGCCGGCCTCGGCGGCGGGCGCCGCCGCGATACCGACGATTGCGAGAAACGCTGTGGGGATGAGGCTGTTCATGGCTGTCTCCTGTGATGACAACGGAAACCTATGATTTTCGATACTTTCCGGAAAGGCCGATTACCACTAGTATCGAAAGTCGATACGAAACTGCAGGCAAGAGGTGCATTCCATGAACGGCCTGATCTTCGACGCGTTGAAGCGGACACTGAAGGCGAAGGGTGTCACCTATCGCGAGCTCGCCGAACGCATGGGTGTTTCCGAGCCGACGGTGAAGCGCATCTTCCACGAGCGCAACTGCAAGCTCGACCGGCTGATGGAGATCTGCGCTGCTGCAGGCGTCGAACTCGAGAACGTGCTCGGCTCGATGAACAGGGGGCCAGGGCCCGTCAACCACATCGCGCCGGAGATCGAGCGTAGGCTCGCCGGCCGGCCGGCACTGCTGTTCATCTTCGTCATGCTGTCGGAAAAGTTCACGCCCGAGGGCATCATGCGCTCGCAAGGTCTGAGCGAAGCCTCGATGTTTCTCTACTTGCGCGACCTGGAGGAACTCGGCCTGATCTCGCTCGGACGGGGTCTGTCGGCGAGATTGCTGGTCGAGACGCCGATCCAGTGGAATTTCGAAGGGCCGCTGCGGCCGCTGTTCGAAATGACCAACAAGAACTTCATCGGCTGGGCCATCACCCATATCGATAACGAAGCGAGCTTCGTGAGCTTTAGCAGGCGAATGCGTCCGGAGACGGCGGAGATGGTGCGGCGCGAGGCCGAGGGTTTGGCCGATCGCGCCAGATTGCTGGCCCATCACGATCAGCATACGACGCCGGAGGACGGGCTGGTCGGCTACAAATGGACGTTTGCCTTTGGTGCAACGCCATTTCCCGCGATCATGCCAATCGGACCGCATCCGCGCGACGCCGGCGCGTTCGATCGGCCCGCCGATCCCGCAAAGGGACGCCGCCCGTTACCGGCCTGACACGGCCAATCATCCCGAGCAGGATAGGGCGCGTTGGGATAGAACAGGTCCGGCACCAACACGGTATAGTCCTCTGCAGCCAGGCGTTCCGCCATGCCGCCCAGCGCCGGCCGCGGGCCGAACGCACCCATGTAGAGAATGACGCCGGGCGCTGCGGTTTTTTGGTGACCTGAATAGGGAAGCCTCCGCCTGTCCTGCTTCGGTTTTCACGATGATCTTTTGTCCGGACATTTTTGCTCTTTGCAGCCGCGGTTCAAAAATGAAATCACATTCATGATAGAGTTCGCGCACTGATTTGCCAGACTGTAGAGGGCGGGTTTGCCGAATGCGTGACACGTCCCCGTGAAATCGAAGTGATCCTATGCCGACCGCGCCAACACTTGAACTTCGCCGTTATTCGCGCCTGAAAAATTTGCGAGCGCGCGCAGAACGCCAGGGTGCTGCATTGCAGTTCTGGGCCCGTACGGCATCGCTCGCTGTGATCTCCTGCTTCTTTTCATTGATCAGCCGCTGGGATGCTTCGCTGCTCTTCGTGCTGGCGGGCCTCGTGCTGTTCCAGCTCGTCGGCCTGATCCAGTTTCTCTTTGCGCGCCGTCGCACGGCGCGATGGTGGATCGGTTACCTCGTCGGTACGCTGGACATCATTCTGTTGACCGTTCTGCTGGTAACGCCTAACCCGTTTTCCCTGGAGGTCGCGCCGCCCGCGATGCAACTGCGCGAGGGCAGCTTCAAATTCCTGCTGATTTTCGTATGCCTTGGCGCGCTGACCCTTTCGACACGATTGGCGCTCTATCTCGGCGCGCTCGCGGCCTTGACATGGGCGATCGGGGTGGGATGGGTGATTTCTCATCCGGGAACCGTCATTCCGGCGACGAACCTCTATTCGCTGCCGATGACAGAGCGACTGAACCTCTATCTCAACCCCAATTTCGTCGATACATTTGCGCAGGCGACCAACGTGTTGGTTGTGCTGATTATCGGCGCGATCATGGCGCTGGTCGTCTATCGTTCCCGACATCTGTCGGAAGACTATGTCAAGGCAGAGCGCGCCCGCGCCAATCTCGCCCGGCATTTTTCGCCCAATGTCGTCGATCAGCTCGCCACCGATGACGAGCCCTTCGGCCCGGTCCGCCGGCAGGATATCGCGGTGCTGTTCGCCGACATCGTCGGCTTCACACACTATTCCGAGGATCATCCGGCCGAAGCAGTGTTCGAACTTCTGCGTCAGTTCCACCGTCGCATGGAACAGGTCGTTTTCGACCACCATGGCACCGTCGATAACTATATCGGCGATTGCATCATGGCGACATTCGGGGTTCCGCAAGCCAGCCATGACGACGCGACTCGCGCCATCCAGTGTGCTGAAGCGATGGTCGCCGCTCTCGAAGACTGGAATGTACAGCGGGTGTCCAGGGGATACCCGCCGCTGGACGTTCGGATCGGTGCACAATATGGCGCAGTGGTCATCGGCGCGGTCGGCAGCGAGCGCAATCTGTCCTTCGCGGTGGTGGGCGACACCGTCAACGTCGCCAGCCGTTTGCAGTCGCTCTGCCGTGAGCTTCAGGCGAATATTTGCTTCGGGTCACGACTGATTGAGGCCGCGAAGGCGGAATCGCCCACGACACAGTTGAATGCGCGCGATCATGGACCGGTGAGCATCCGCGGCCGGGACGAACCGGTCCATGTCTGGGTCGAACACGGAGCCGAAAACCGGGGTGCTATTGCGGTTTCGGCGTGATATAGGCCGCCATGTGAAACGCCTGCACCTCGGCTGGATAGCGGTAGGCCGCGCCATAGGGGGCATCACGTGTCTGAGGCGATTTCGCCAGCCTTTGCGGCTGCGGCGTCTGTGCTTGCCTTGTCGTCCCAGACCATCTGCCGGTAGTCGAAACCATATTCCAGCGTCGGTTTGACGATGCGGAAATAGGGCGACAGGTCGAAATCGCGCGGTGTGTAGAGCGAGTGGTGGCGGATGTGCAGGATTTCCTTGCGCGAATAATTCGACTGCGCCGAGGCGCGGCCGGGCGCACGGGTGATCTCGGGCAGGATCGGATAGCGGATCTGGCCATAGGCCTCGGCGATCAGCGTCGAGCAGATCGCCCGCGTCGGGTCGCCGGAGCCAAAGGCCAGCATGCGGCGGCGCCAGCGCACCGGCACCGGCGGCGTCGGGAAGAAGAACCGCAGCATGTCGAAAATGTTCTTGAGGTCGTATTTCAGGCCGAGCTTGCTGACCATGAAGGCGACGACCCTGTCGCGATCCTCCGGCGCCAGTCCGCTCGCCCGGCAGATGCGGGTGTTGTAGGTGCGGTAGCGCGACAACGGCACGGCGACGCAGCCTTCGCCGAGCGTGACCTCGATCAGCCGCCGCCGCTCCGTTCCGTCTTCCGGTTCGGCCAGCGCGTCGCCGACATAGAAGGCCGCATGCGACCAGGTCGACTGGGTCAGGTACTTTATCGCCGCCGAGATCTTCTGGTTGCCCTCGATCAGCAGGATGTCGCCGGGCTCAAGCGTGCGGCGCAGCGTGTCGGCATCGGACGGCGTATAGGGTTCGTAGCCGGAAGATTCTTCCTGCAGCCGGCCGGCAAGCCAGCGGCCAAGTCGATCCAGAAGCGTGTCGACGGGCTCGGTCATGTCCTATGGCGATTAGCATAGGCAGACAGCCGGGCGCCAGCCGCATGTCGGTCAGCCAGCCGCAGCACTCGCGTCTTCCGGCGGCGGAGCCAGATCGTCGCGCGCCTTGCGCGCCAGTTTGCGCGTCGAACGTTTGGGGCTGTCGCCGAACAGGCCGGCCGCCTCGGCCAGACAGCTCTTCTTCAGCTGCTTCTCCGACCGCTTCAAAAGCTTGCCCAGAAGCTTCGTGTCTTCGGGCGGTCCGAGCGGACGCTCATCGGCTTCGAGCAGGGCGCGCATCACCAGCACGTCATGCAGGTCGCCCAGCCGCTCGCCCAGTTCGTCGACCGCCTTGCGCCGGGCCTTGATCGGGGCCGGCCACAGCCTGCCGAGCAGCGACAGATGCATGCCGTGAGTCTTGGCCGCCTTGCGCAGATCGTGGAAGTCATTGGCTTCGCCGCGCGATCCGGCCTTGTCCAGCGCCTTCCTGGCACGGCGCAAGGTGATGCGGGCGCCTTCGGCAATCACGTCCGCGGCCTGTTCCGGCTGGTCGGGCAAGACGAGGCTTTCGATCCGCTTGAGGCCTTCCTCGCAAGCGGCGGTCGCCGCGCCGATCGCCGCTTCGAGCCCGCTGCCTTCGTGCAATTCATGCTGACGCGCGATCAGGCTGTCGCGCACCGCACCCAGCCCAACGTCGGCGCTCTCCTTGGGAAAGCTTGCCGCCAGCCGGTCGATGGTCTCGATCAGCGCAGTCGCCTCGCGTGGACCGGCAAGCAGGCCGGCGACGTTGCGATAGCATTGGTTTTCAGTCTCGCAGAATGTTTCGTCACCGGAACGGACGAGACGCAACAAGGCACGCGCGCTCTTCAGCCGCTTGCGGCATTTGTGCAGCGCCTGCTCCGGCCTGCTACGCGCGGCGTCAAGATGATGCAGAGCCTTGCCGATTTCCTCGGCAAGGATACGCCTGACCTCGCCGGTCAGCGGCAGGCGTGGATCGATGCGAAAGCTCATGCGGCGATCTCCGGTATCCCCCCGAGGGCGAGCGACGCGTTGTAGAATTTCTGCTCACCGGTGACTTCACGGCCGAGCCAGTCAGGCAGCATTTCGTCCGGCACGTCCTCCGGTGTCTCGAGTTCGGCGATCACAAGTCCCGCAAGCGGACCGCCAAAGACATCGACTTCGTAGAGATGGCCGCGATGCCTAACATGGTGACGTGTCTTCTCGATGACACGTCCGATGGCGAAATCCAGCATCTCCATCGCCTCCGACAACGGGATCGAATATTCGAATTCGTCGCGCTCGCGCGCCTCGCTGCCGAATTTGAGCGTCAGCTTGGCGGAAGTGCCATCGCTGATGCGCACGCGCACCGTACGCCCGGGGCCGGCAGCGAGATAGAACTGCAGGATGCGGATATCCGCCTCGGCCAGTTCTAACCATGCGGTGCTGGAGACCAGGAATTTTCGTTCGACTTCCTTGCTCATGGCCGCGCACTAAAGCGGTTGCCGCCGCCCATGGCAAGACAATGACGTCCACAACTGGCGTTCGCAGTTTGACTTTAATCAATCGATTGATTAAAGTGCGTCGCCATGATCAAGCAACCCGATGCCAAAATCCTGCGCCGCGAAGCATCTCCTGCCGAGACGACACGAGCGGCCCTCGTCAAGGCGGCGCTTAAACTGTTCGGGCGGCGGGGTTTTGACGGCACTTCGACGCGCGAGATCGCGGCCGAGGCGCAAGCCAATATCGGTTCGATCGCCTACCATTTCGGCAGCAAGGAGGGCCTTCGTACTGCTGCCGCCGACTTCATTGTCGAGACCATCCAGACGGTCGCCGGCCAGGCACTCGGCAATGCGCAGGCTCCCATGCCGGGCGGAGCGGGGGCGGCGCAGGCCCAACTATTCGCGGCGCTGGAACGGATGGTCGGCTTTGTCGTGGCCAGTCCGCAGGCCGGCGAGATCGTGCAGTTCGTTCTGCGCGAGCTTTCGCATCCGACGGCAGCCCTTGACCGCATCTATGATGGCGTCTTCGAGCCGACGCATCGCCGGATGTGCCAGCTCTGGGAACAGGCGACCGGCGAGCCGGCCGAAAGCGAGGCCACAAGGCTCATCGTGTTCACGCTGATCGGACAGGTCATCTATTTCCGCATCGGCCGCGAGGCGGTGATGCGCCGCATGGGCTGGAACGACATCGGCGCCGCCGAGGCCGCCAAGGTGGTGGCGGTCACATCGGGCAATCTCAAAGCCATACTGGCTGCCCGGAAGAGGCAAGGATGAAGGGGCAAAGACCATGAGCTTCCTGTGTGCGCTGCCGCTCGCCGCGCAGCTTTTCGGTGCCTGTGCCCCGGCTCCTCCGCTGGCCGTCGGCTATGTCGAGGGCGACTATGTGCTGCTGGCGCCGATCGAGGTGGCGCAGGTCGAGACGGTCACTGTGAAACGCGGCGACCGAGTGGTGCCCGGCACGACCGTGGTGACGCTGGAAAGTGCCGATATGAAGATCGCGGTGGCGCAGGCCAAGGCCGGGTTTGCCCAGGCGCAGGCGCAACTGGCCGACCTGCAGATCGGCAAGCGGCCGGAAGAGATCGCGGTGCTCAAGGCTCAGCTCGACATGGCCAGCGCCCAGGCCGCTGATGCCAAGCGCAAATACGACCGCGCCGCTGATCTGTTCAAGCGCGGCGCCGGCACGCAGGCCGATTTCGACACCGCGTCGGCGACGCTGGAGACGGCCAATGCACAGGTCGGCCAGGCCAGTGCCAATCTCGCTGTCGGCGGCCTGCCGGCGCGGCCGGAGACGATCAAGGCCGCCGACAATCAGGTCAAGCAGGCTCAGGCGACCTTGGAGCAGGCTGAGTGGCGGCTGTCGAAGCGGGTGCTGGCAGCCCCTTCGCCAGGCCGTGTCAACGATGTCATCCGCAATCCGGGCGACACGGCCGGTCCGACCGCTCCAGTCATTTCCATCCTGCCCGACGGCGCGGTGAAGCTCAGCGTCTATATCCCGGAGAGCGCCTTCGCCTCGATCAAGGTCGGTACCTTGCTCAGCGTCCGTTGCGACGGCTGCGGCCCGGATGTAAAGGCACGCGTCAGCTATGTCTCGCCCGATCCGGAATTCACCCCGCCGGTGATCTACTCCTTGGAGAACCGGCAGAAGCTGGTCTACCTCGTCGAGGCGCGGCCGGAGGGCGATGCCGGCCCGCTGCAGCCGGGCCAGATCGTCGATGTCGACCTGGCGGATGGCGCAAAATGAACGCAATCGACGTCCGTGGGCTGGTCAAACGTTTTGGCGGCAGGGCCGTCGTCGACCATGTCACGATGACGGTCGCCGAAGGCGAGATCGTGGGCTTTCTCGGACCCAACGGTTCGGGCAAGACCACCACTATTCGCATCATGTGCGGCCTGCTGACGCCTGACGAAGGCGAAGGCATGGTGCTGGGCTTCAACATCCGCACCGACAGCCTGCGCATCAAGCGCGAAGTCGGCTACATGACGCAGAAATTCTCGTTCTACGAGGACCTGACGATCGGCGAGAATCTCGAATTCGTGGCGCGGCTCTACAGGCTGAAGCCAGTCGAGGAACATGTCGCCAGGACGCTTGAAGACCTCGGCCTGGCGACGCGCCGCAACCAACTGGCAGGCACGTTGTCCGGCGGCTGGAAGCAGCGTCTGGCGCTCGCCGCCTGCATCATGCACCAGCCGAAGTTGCTGCTGCTCGACGAGCCGACGGCTGGCGTCGATCCGAAAGCCCGGCGCGAGTTCTGGGACGAGATCCACCGGCTCGCCGCCGGCGGGCTGACCGTGCTGGTCTCCACCCACTATATGGACGAGGCCGAGCGCTGCCACCGCATCAGCTACATCTCCTACGGCAAGATGCTGGCCACCGGCACCGTCGCCGACGTGGTCAGGAATGCCGGACTGACCACATTCGTCCTGCAGGGTCCGCGGCTCGACCAGGTGGCCGAAGCGCTACAAGGCCGCCCGGGTGTCGACCAGGTGGCGCCGTTCGGCGCGACACTGCATGTCGTCGGCTCCGACAAGAAGAAGCTTGAGGCGGCACTTGCCGATGTCGAAAGAGAGCACAAGGACGTGAAAGTTTCGGCTGGTGAAACCAGCCTCGAGGATGTCTTCATCCAGTTCATGTCCGGCTCGAAGGACAACATGGCATGAACAACGTCTTTTCCGTCGCCCGGCTTGGCGCCCTGCTGATCAAGGAATTCATCCAGATGCGGCGCGACCGCATCACCTTTGCCATGATGCTCGGAGTGCCGCTGATGCAACTGGTGCTGTTCGGCTACGCCATCAACAATGATCCGAAAAGCCTGCCGGCGGCACTCGTGGCGACGAGCAGTGACCCCTACACGCGGGCCATGGTCTCGGCGCTGCAGACCACCGGCTACTACCGTTTCGACCACGTCTCGCAAAGTGCTGCCGATGCGGAGTTCCTGATGTCGCGCGGCGATGTCGCCTTCGTCGTCACCATACCCGCCGACCTCGCCCGGCGGGTCGAGCGCGGCGACAGCCCGCAGATCCTGATAGAGGCCGACGCCACCGATCCGGCCGTAGCCAGCGGCGCCATCTCGACGCTCGGCACCGTCGCCAGCCAGGCGCTGCTTCGGGCGCGCGGCATGCAGGAGGCGGCCGCCGAGGCGGCGCTTGGCCAGCTCCAAGTGGTGGTGCACCGGCGCTACAATCCCGAAGGCATCTCGCAATACAACATCGTGCCCGGCCTGCTTGGCGTTATCCTGCAGATGACGATGGTGATGATGACCTCGATCGCGCTGACGCGCGAGACCGAGCGTGGCACGATGGAGAACCTTCTGGCGATGCCGTCGAGCCCGCTCGAGATCATGCTCGGCAAGGTATTGCCCTATCTGGCGGTCGGCGCCGTTCAGATGGTGGTGGTGCTGGCGGCGGCGAGGCTTCTGTTCGCCATCCCGTTCACCGGCTCGATATCGCTGCTGCTCAGTGCCGTGCTGATCTTCGTGCTGGCGCTGGTGCTGCTCGGCTATACGATCTCGACCATCGCCCGTACGCAGATGCAGGCGCTTCAGCTCACCTTCTTCTTCTTCCTGCCGTCGATCATGCTGTCCGGCTTCATGTTTCCCTATCGCGGCATGCCGGGCTGGGCGCAGGTATTCGGCGAGATACTGCCGCTGACGCATTTCCTGCGCATCATCCGCGCGGTGATGCTGAAGGAAGCCGAACTGCCGGCGGTCGCAACGGAGATCGGCTGGCTGGTGATGTTCGTAGCATTGTTTGCCGGCGTAGCACTGGTGCGGTTCAGGCGAACGCTGGATTAGACGCCGCCGGGAGCGCCAGGCGCTTTTGCAGTGCAGAAGATTTTGGAAGCCGGCGGGTGTGAAGGATCGCTGCAGCTATGATTCTGCGCCGCTGCAATGCTTCGGAACCAGCTACGCCGCCGCCATGATCCCGGCATACGTTCCGAAATCGACATTGCCGCCCGACAGCACCACAGCCACGCATGTGCCCGACAGGTCGATCTCGCCCGATGACAGTGCCGCCAGCGCTACGCAGCCGCCGGGCTCGACCACCAGCTTGAGATAGGCCATGGCGTCACGCATCGCTTGTGCCGTCGCCTCGTCGGATACGGCGATGCCGCCGGCGAGATTCCTGCGGTTGATCTCGAAGGTGATCAGGCCGGGCTCGGCCGTCAGGATGGCGTCGCAGATCGAGGCGTGGCCGGGCTCGTTCGAAACCCTCGCGCCGGCGGCCAGAGAACGGCGCGTGTCGTCGAAATGCTCGGGTTCCACCACCCACACCGCGGTGCCGGGCGAGGCGTCCTTGACGGCAACGGAAATGCCGCTCGACAGGCCGCCGCCGCCGCAGGGTACGACAACCGCGTCGAGGCTGACGCCAAGCGCTTTTGCCTGGCGCATCAATTCAAGGCCGATCGTGCCCTGGCCGGCAATGATGGCCGGATCATCGAAGGGCGGCACCAGCGCCATGCCCTTTTCGAGATAAGGGCGGATCACGGTCATGCGGTCGTCGCGAAAGCGGTCGAATGGTACCACCTCCGCCCCCATCTTGCGGACATTGGCGATCTTCATCGCCGGTGCATCGGCCGGCATGGCGATGACGGCCTTGACGCCGAACATCGCCGCCGCCGCCGCGACGCCCTGCGCATGGTTGCCCGACGAGAAGGCGACGACACCCCGGCTGCGTCCCTCTTCGCCGAGCGACGACAGCTTGTTGTAGGCGCCACGGAACTTGAACGAGCCGGTGCGCTGCAGCGTCTCCGGCTTGAACAGGATGCGCGCGCCGAAGCGATTGTTCAGCTCCTGCGATTCGATCAAGGGGGTTTCGACGATCAGACCGGAGAGAAGCGCGGCGGCGGCATGGATGTCGGCGATGCCGGGAGGGCTTGTGGTGGTCATGCGAGGTCCAGTGGAAGAGACGGTGTCCTCGCATGATGCGCGCAAACAGATGTGGCGCACCAATGAAAAAATGTGACCGTTACAAAGTTTGGCGGGGCGACCGCCAACGTCACGGCGCTGTCCCGCCGACATCTGGCGGTCGAGCGCTCAGCCGGGGGCCCGCTGCCTACGGCAGCTCCCCGGTTCGAGCCCTTTGAGAGGTCCACCGGACCTTTCAATTCGCCTGCGGCGAACCGGGCTCTCACCCCAACAGCGTCCGCTGCCGCTTGCTCCCGCCCAGCTTGCGCCAGTTGTTGAACCGGTGCGTGGCAGCGGCGAATGAAATCTTCATCTGCTGGGCGACTGAATAACGCGACTTGCCTTCGTCGAACATGCGGTAGCAGCACTCGACGCCTTCCTCGGTCAGTTTGCCGTCCGGCGCCTTGTTGTGTGGGTTGGCGGGATCGAATTTCTCGACCTGCTGCTCGACCAGGCCTTTCAGGCGCTGCAGGTCGGCCTCGATGCTGGCGATGAGATCGAGAACGGGCTTGGGATCATAGGGGTGCGGAGGCTGTTTTGCCATCATCTGCTGGCTCCTTGTTCTTGGCTTGATCCAGCCATATAGGTGAACATTCACTGATAATGAAGGTCATGCCTTGCGCGCGAGCTTCAACAATTCTTGACCGCGCGCAATTGACCGAAGGCATCACAAACCATAGTTTAGAACCATTCTAAACTAGGGTGAATTCCTCATGCTTTCCCGTGTTTTCGGCTTCGGCCGCCGTCCCTTCGAATCGCTCTCCGAACGGGAGATCCTGGCGCTGGCCATTTCGTCCGAGGAGGATGATGGACGCATCTACCGCGCCTACGCCGACGGACTGGCTGAAACCTTCCCGCAATCGGCCAAAGTGTTCGAGGAGATGGCCGAGGAGGAGGATGGCCATCGCGACGCGCTGATCGAGCTTTTCCGCGAGCGGTTCGGCGAGCGCATTCCGCTGATCCGGCGCGAGCATGTGAAAGGCTATTACGAGCGCAAGCCCGACTGGCTCGTGAGGCCCCTTGGCATCGAGCACGTGCGCAGCCAGGCCGAGGCGATGGAGCGGCAGGCCTATCTGTTCTATGTCGAGGCGGCCAAGCGCACCACCGACGCCTCGACCAGAAAGCTGCTCGGCGATCTGGCGATTGCCGAGCAGGGGCACGAAACGCTGGCGCAGCGCCTGGAGCAAAAGCACGTACCGGGCGAAGTGAAGGACGAAGAAGCCGCCGCCGAGCAGCGCCAGTTCATCCTCACCTATGTGCAGCCGGGGCTTGCGGGGCTGATGGACGGGTCGGTGTCGACGTTGGCGCCGATCTTCGCCGCCGCTTTCGCCACGCATGACACCTGGCAGACCTTTCTGGTCGGGCTTGCTGCTTCGATCGGCGCCGGCATCTCGATGGGCTTTACCGAAGTGGCTTCCGACGACGGCAAGCTATCAGGCCGTGGTTCGCCGATAAAACGCGGCATCACCACCGGCGTCATGACATCGGCGGGTGGCCTTGGCCACGCATTGCCCTATCTCATCCCGCATTTCTGGACGGCGACAGGTGTCGCGGCGGTCGTGGTTTTCTTCGAACTGTGGGCGATTGCCTTCGTCCAGAACCGCTACATGCAGACCCCTTTCCTGCGTGCCGCCTTTCAAGTGGTGCTGGGCGGCGCCCTGGTGTTTGCGGCGGGTGTGCTGATCGGGAATGCTTGAGTGCGGTTCTCCCTTCTCCCTCAGGGGCGAAGATAGAACCCTCACCCATTCACCGCCCGACTGTCTGCCGGCGCCTCGTCCCGTTCCGTCAGCCCATAGTCGCGCACCACATGCGCGATGCGCAGACGGTAGCCGGCAAAGATGCCGCCGCGGCCGGCCTTCTGCGCCTGCCGGTGTTCGTCGGTGTTGCGCCAGGCCTTGACCGCCTCCTCGTCGCGCCAAAAGGACAGCGACAGGATACGGTTCGGGTCGACCAGACTCTGGAAGCGCTCGATGGAAAGAAAGCCGTCGATGCCGTCGAGCAGCGGCCGCAAGTCGGCGGCGATGCTCAGATAGGCGTCGCGCCTGCCCGCCGCCGGCTCGACCTCGAAAATGACGGCAATCACGGCAGCACCAGTTTCGCGTGCGGGCCTGACGCCAGTTTCAGGAACATGCGATCCTCCTTCACGATGAATCTTTCGCGCTTGGCGAACTCGTAGTTTGCCTTGCCGGCGGGATCGGCGGCAAGTCGGGCGCGATAGGCTTCGTAGGCTGCCAGGCTGTCGATGTTGTAGGCGGCGTAGGCGGTCGTGGCCGAGCCCTCATGCGGCGCGAAGTAGCCGATCAAATCGGCGCCGCAGCGCGGAATGGCCTGGCCCCAGTTGCGCGCATACTCCTCGAAGGCCGCCTTGCCGAACGGGTCGATCTCGTAGCGGATGAAGCAGGTGATGGTCATCGCGGTCTCCTTGGGTTGCGCGTCGATAGTTCGAGCGGCGTCGAAACATTGTGTTGCCTGGCCTGCTAGGTCTGCCAGAACGATTTCGCGCATTCGCGGCGCACCTCTTCCGGTGTCAGGCCAAGGTCGCGCAGCAGATGATCATCGATCTCGGCAAGGTCGAGACGCTGCAAATGGCGGTCATACCAGCGGGGCCAGCAGCCGCGTGCGCAGCCAGGTGACGAACGGAAACGATTGACGGCCGGGAAGCGGTGCTGAGGGGGAAGCGGTTCGTGCGGCCATCGTCGTCTCCTTGATCTGGTCGGAGAATAGTGGTTATCTGACAAGAATGCTTCGATGTGGAACGAACTATGCGTGAGGGACCCGACATCGCCCGCATCGCCAGCCTGGTCGGCGACCCGGCGCGGGCAAATATGCTGAATGCCCTGATGGGCGGCACCGCGCTGACGGCGAGCGAACTGGCGCTCGAGGCCGGCGTCTCGCTGCCGACCGCCAGCTCGCATCTGGGCAAACTGATGGAAGGCGGCCTGCTGACCGTGGCGAGCCAGGGCCGGCATCGCTATTACGGCCTCGCCGGTCCACAGGTGGCGGGCATGATCGAAGCCATCACCGGTGTCGCGGAGGCGGTCGGGCCGAAGCGTGTGCGGCCGGGTCCCCGCGACGGCGCCATGCGCGTGGCACGCGTCTGCTACGATCACCTCGCCGGCGAGCGGGCGGTGGCGATGCTCGACCGTCTTGTCGCCAGAAAAATTCTTCTGCGCGACGACAAGGAGATCAGGCTTGGGCCGGCGGCCGCGTCGCATTTCGCCGCCATCGGCATCGATGTCTACACCAAGCCGCGCAGGCCGGTGTGCCGCGCCTGCCTCGACTGGAGCGTGCGGCGCTCGCACCTCGCCGGCACGCTGGGTGCCGCCATTCTCGACAAGATACTTTTGGAGAAATGGGCACGCCGCGAAAAGGACAGCCGCGCGGTCATTTTCTCACCGCCAGGCAAGCAGGCTTTCGAGAGGGTGTTTTTGACGTGACTGTGGCGGTGCCGGTTTCGCGATGTTGGCGGGACAGTACCCCCCTCTAGCCTGCCGGCCATCTCCCCCGCAAGGAGGGAGATTATTCGCTCCACCGCCTTCGCCAATCTCCAAAATTGTATGGTTGGGCGACACCTTGAAGCCGCTGATCTCCCCCCTTGCGGGGGAGATGTCCGGCAGGACAGAGGGGGGTGTGAAGGATCGCTACATCCGCAATTCGGCTGGCGTTGCATCCGAAGATGTCTCCCGCCTCCAATCACCGCCGCTTGAGCACCGTCCCCCGCCCGAAAAAGTCCGCCCACGGATCGGCCTGCGCCAGCTGCTTCAGCGTCGTCTTGTCTCCGATCGGGAAGGCGTTCGGCGCCAGTCCGGCCTCGATCTCGGCCCAGGTCACCGGCATCGACACAGTGGCGTTCTTCTTGGCGCGCGACGAATAGGGCGCGACTGTCGTCGATCCCCTGCCGTTACGAAGATAGTCGACGAAGATCTTTCCTGTGCGCGCCTTTTTCGACAGCGTCGCCGTGTAACGGTCGGGGGCAGCCTGTTCGAGCGCATGGGCAAAATCATGGGCGAAGGGCTTAACCGCCTCCCAATCCGCCGAGGGTTTCAGCGGTACCAGCACATGAAAGCCCTTGCCGCCGGAGGTCTTGACGAAATTCGGCAGCGACAGCTCGTCGAGCTTGCCCCTGATATCGAGCGCCGCGGCGCGCACCGCCTTCACGTCGACGCCTTCATCGGGATCGAGATCGAAGATGATCTGGTCCGGCTGTTCAAGCTTGTCGATTGTGCAGCCCCAGATGTGGATCTCGACCACGCCGTACTGGACCAGTGCCGCAACGCCGTCGAAATCCCGGATGAACAGGATCTCCTCGCCGTCGGTCGGGTCCTTCATGCGGGCGATCTTGTCGCTCATGCCGGCCGAAGCATGTTTCTGGAAGAAGCGTTGCCCGCCGACGCCGTCCGGTGCGCGCACCAGGCTGAGCGGCCGGTTGACGACGAACTGCTGCATGCGCGGCCACACCTGCGCATAGTGGTCGAGCAGCGCTTGCTTGGATATTTTTTCGTCGGGCCACAGCAGCTTGTCGGGATGCGAGAGTTTGATCGTGGTCGTCATCGACCCGGAGGGTTTGGCCGCGCTGCCGGCCGCAGACCTAGCCTTGGCCGCGCCCTTGCCTGTCGATGCCTCGCCTGTCGACGCCTTCGGCTTTTCTTGCACGACTTCCTCCGCCGGCTTGTCCTCGCGCAGTCCCTGGAACGAGGCATGGCGTATTATACGGTCGGACGTCCAGCTGCGAAACTCCACTTCGCCGACAATGTCGGTAGCACACGATATGTCCGGTTTAGGTAGCACACGATCTGTCCGGTAAGTCTTGACCTTTTAAACGGGGTCAGGATGCGC